>JAAZON010000517.1 GCA_012797725.1 SAR324 cluster bacterium
CCTCACTTAGTTTCAGATCATGCAGGTGTTCGGCAACCTTTTTGAACACTTCAAGACTTCTAACCGGATTAGGATCATCCCAAGAATAAATGCTTAACACCCTATTGTTCTCATCATAAGAGCACCCAGCTCCATAAGCTCCGCCTTGAACTCGAATCTGTTCCCAAAGCCAAGTGTCTCTTAAGTAGTTTAGTACTACCGCCAAAGAGCCGGGTGCCACATAGCCCAATCTACTTAAATCAATACTCATGGCAGCATATGAAACCTGGACGGGGGCTATGAGATTTTCCTTCACATTAGATTTTGAAAATTCACTTGGTGCATTATCGCGCTTCTCTGCCTTAAAGCTATGCAAGAACTTATCAAAATTCGTTCTTATGTCCGCAAAGTCTTTTTCACTTAAAGTAAAATTACAGACCATCTCTTGCCGATTAAAAATGCTGTCCCTCATTCTCTCGAATTTTTCTTGGATGTCACTCCACTGATTCTCAATTTGCGGAATGAGAGCTCTTAGGAATTGAAGTTGAGATACGCCAGATGTCAGCTCCTCAAGCATCAACGCTTCGGCAAGACCCGCAGCGCTTCTCTTTACAACAAGTGAAATGGGTCGCGAAACAAGACTTTCCTCAAAGGACGTTTTCATGATTCGTGCGATTTGAAGGCATCGCTCCTTATTATGAAGCCATGGCCTATGCGCCATATCTTCCATCAAACCAAAGAGTGAAACGTTTTCACGGAACAATGAAGATCCTTCCAAGAGAAAACGAAACACCAATTCACCACTATCCTTAACAGAGCTACAAAGACGCCCTGCTCCAACTCCTCCTGTTTTTGCCTGTACTTCGTGAGTGAATTTTATGTAGTCTCTATCTCCTGCCCCAGAACCACTTAAAACTTTCATAAATAGCGGTAAATATTGAATGAGGTCTCTAGGCAAGGCCTTTAAGTCAAAAGCAAATTGCATGTAAGCAATATAGGCAGTATCCAGATCTTCAAATAGTAAGGTGTAATTATCATGTTTTTCAATTCTCAAGGGCGTGACCCTCTCTTGCCTATCAATTGCCGAGATCTCAAGAACTGGAACTTTGCTAATCAAGTCTTCACTTTCTGGCGTTTGAACCTCATCTTCTAGCGATTGCTGCTCCCGAATAATTTTTTCTGCCTCATGATCTGATAATTTAAGAAGAATCTGGCGGCATTGCTCTTCTTCTTTTCTTGTTCTCTCCAAAATGCAATCTTTTGATGCTTGAAGAACCACCTTTACCCTATGGGGATTCTTAACAAGCACCTCATTGCATAGCTCTTCAAAAAAACCCTCTCCTTTCTCCAAACGCTTTCTTATGCTTTCGAGGGCTCCAAACAATCCAAGTTCGTAAAAAGGTTTTGCTCTAAAGAGCCCAGCTCCAAGAACATAATGCATTAAACTCATCCCTCTAAATGGTGAATTTGCAATTTGCTCTCGTTGAGCAAACTCAAAGGAGTTAAGTGCAGCAGTCACTTCATCCTTCGGAAAAGGATTTCTATTAACAGATTCAAGTGTCTTAAAGATTAGAGTCTCCACATCTGCTATAGATTCACGCTTAACTCCTCTTAGACCTGCTGAGAAAATGCCTGCATCTTCAATATCGAAAAGACCAAAACCGGCTGGCTTCTGCCCAAGCCCAGAGTCAACAAGAGCACGTGTCAACCTGGCCGCTTGGCCCCCATAAAGAAGACGCGAAAGAAGGGCTAATCCAAGTTCTCGCTCTAAATCCTGCCGATATGGTATATGCCATGCGAGGCTTAGTATATCTCCTGCACTATCGGCGTCCTCACCAAGCGGTGTATAGGGAAGAACACACTCCAATAAGCCTTCAACTGGGCTTTGACTCACACTCGGGAACACTATCTCCTTCTTTTGAAACTCAGAGAATACTGAGTCAATGTATTCAAAGAAAAATGGGAGGTTCACATTGCCATATAAGTATAGGAACGCATTAGAAGGATGGTAATAATTCAAATGAAAAGCCTTCAGCTCGTCATGTTTCAAATCTATTATTTCCTCTGGATCGCCTCCGGCATCGAAGCGATATGGAGTATCTGGCAGCAGCTGACTTAATAAGGCTTGATACATTATCGAATCTGCTTCGGCATAACGCCCCCTCATCTCATTTAGGACCACACCCTTTCGTTCTAGAACAGTCTTCTCTTTGTTCAGCTCAAAATGCCAAGCCTGCCGAAGGAAGGTTTCTCGAGTTAACAACGGATGCAAGACAGAATCCAAGTAGACTCTTACAAGATTTTTAAAATCCTCTTCATTTTGACTTGCAACTGGATAAGAGGTGTAAATCGATGAAGTAAAAGCATTCAAATATGTATTAAGAGAGCTTTTCAAAAGAACTGAGAATGGATCCCGAAGTGGGAAATCCCTAGAACCACAGAGAACCGAGTGCTCAAGGACATGGGGTATCCCTTTTGAATCAATTGGAATAGTTTTAAATGATATGGAAAATACCTTATTTATGTCGTCATTTAATAGGCAACAAAATCTAGCCCCTGTAGGTACATGTTCGAAAAACAGACCATCGACATTAAAGTCTTTAATAAATTCCCACTTTAATAGCTTAAAGTTACCAAACTCAAAAACCTTTTCATCTATTCGCACTTCTCTATGCCTCTGCCAATTTTCGTTGAGTTAAAGGCCTCCTTGAAGCAGGAAGCTCAACTATGAATTTTGCACCCCTTGGAGTGTTGTCATAAACCCGAATTTCTCCTTGATGGTCTGCGATAATAGTATTCACAATCGCAAGCCCAAGTCCCATTCCACCTTTCTTAGTTGTAAAATAAGGCTCGAATATTCTGAACCGATCGGTAACGGGTATGCCTGGCCCATTGTCGGCGACTTCAAATGAAGCTTTTTTTTCTTTCTTATCGTAATAAGTACGAATCACTATCTTTGCCCTATCAGCTTCTTCTGGGCGTTTGGTCTCGCTATGAATAGCCACCACAGCGTTGTCAATGAGATTCAAAAGCACCGATTTTATTTGACCAATATCTATAGAAATCTCTGGGAGTTTGTTGTCTGCTACAAATTGAAAGACTATGTCGCTGTTATTCATTGCAAATGTTGAGACCACATCCGCTATCACACTATTTAAATCGGCTGGATTTAGATCCGCCGTTGGCATTCTTGCAAACTTGGAAAACTCATTTGCTAGGTGAGTTATTGCCTCAACGTTTTCCACAATGGTCTCTGCGCTTTCAATCAAATCACTTCGTCCTGATATTTCACTCACAATTTTCTTAAGTCGTTGTGCCGAAAGCTGAATCGGTGTAAGTGGGTTCTTAATCTCATGCGCAATTCTTTGAGCCACTTCCCTCCACACAGACATAGCTTGAGCATGCACAAGGTCTGTAATGTCATCAAATAAGAGAAGCGTCCCCAAGAAAGAGTTCTCTGGGCTACGAATGACCCCTGCCGTACAGAGAACTCTATGCTCCTGATCTTGCACAGATACTTGAACCTCGACTTCGGAGGGTCCCCTAGATGCCCCTTCGCTGGGCGAGTCGCTAGAGCAAATTAGAGGCCATAATTTTTCAAAAATATCCTTTTTCAATACCGATGAAAGATCTTTTCCAACAACCTGGTTAATATCGCCAAGATTGAACAAATGTCCAGCAATTTGATTGATAGAAGTAATCTGTTTATCTGAATCCAAGGCAATCACTCCAACGGCAAGATTCGAAAGAATTGTTTCTATAAAGATTCTTCTCTTCTCAGCTTCCGTTCTAGAATACTTGAGATCTGCCACCATAGAATTAAACGATTTCACGAGAAAACCGAATTCATCATCTCCGGGATTTTTAATTTGAATGTCATAGTCTCCTCTTGCAATTGCCCTAGTTCCTTCTGCTAACTTTTGAATTGGCACAACTATTTGACGGGCAATAAAAAAGGCAATCCAAATAGACCCAAAAATCACAAGCCCGGTAATCATTGCCAATGTCAAAGTATAACCAGAGGCAAGAGGATTCTTGAAAAGTTTCAATTGTTCGTATTCGCGGTATGAGTCAGTTACTAATGCCAGAGCCTCTGAAAGCTCTGGCTCGATTCGCAAAGTTGCAATTAGAACCAGGGGCTTACCCTGGACATCCACACGTTGATAAGCACGAATGAACTGGTTAGCACCTCTTTCTTCAAACAATACCGGTTCTTCCTTTCTAAGGGTTCTACTAATAGCCTCCTTTCCCGGCTCAGGTTCCTGAAAAGATTCCACATAAGCTGCAGCATTATGTACTTCCGCAATCTCGGATTTCCCATCTTGGAAAATCCTTATGCCATATAAATTGGTCTTCTTACGAAGTTCTTCCATGAAAGTCTCTAACTTCGTTCGATCTTGGAATAAGTCTGCCCTCAACTCCAACTCTTTTGCTACCACTGCTGCGGTATTTCTAATATTCTTTTTCAGATATTCAAAATGACTCTGCGCCACCTGAACGGCAGCAGAAACTGAGGTCTCGACCTGAGTGTTAAACCATCCTTCCACGGCACGATTTAGGAAACCGCTTGCCATGACAAACACAAATGTAGATGGAAGCAAAGTCAAACCCACGAAAATCAGAACTAATCTGGTACGAAGCTTGGAGCCAAGTATTCTTTTCTTTCTGTCAAAAACAAGCTTTATAATGTTGCGCCCTATCAAGAAAAGCAGGACGCATAGAATTGCAATATTTAGATTTACAAGGGCAAAAATAATAACATTCTGACCAAAGTTAATGGATTCATCATCTGTATGCTCCCACGAAAGGAGCCAACCAAATAGGGCTATGCCGACAAGCAACAAAGTGAGCCTTAGCCACATACCACTTCGGCGCCACCAAACCTCAAATCGAACGCGTCGGCTAACCATATAGCTTAACTTTCAATAGACCTGCTTTATTTAATCTCGAAATCGATCCAACCGCTGCTTCTATCTTGAAGGTCGAGCAAACCGAAACTCAAGAACTGAGAAAGCCTCCGTAACATAAGATTCACTTCCCCTCGACAGGCTGACACCACTTGCGCGCTGAGATAGACTTTTTTCTCTCTCAAAATTTCCGGCTCTTTTTCTGCCAATTTATCGAGCGACACTTGAAATGGAGCCAATAAAGACGGGAGTGCCTCCTGGTAACTTTCATAACCTACCGATTCGGGATCTTCCTTGTCTCCCACAGTATCGGAAGTAGCTTTGACTAGACCACTCACCGGATCACTTTCGATCCCCCGTTTAAGAACAACAGCATCTGTGCAATGATCTAGCCAGGATTTTCGCCTTCGGCAAACTTTAACTTCTATTCTACAACGAGCCTGAAAGCCACTGCTCACGCACTGCTGCCACCTCTCATCCACTCCTTCGACTTTAATGACTACTACTTGATGATTTGAATCAAGCCATTGCATACTAAGAGTTGGCTGCATAAACAGAATCGGGAGCAGCAAAAAAAATTCTGAAAACATTATATATCCTCTTGAAAATTGATACGGAGCTGGCCACTGCCACCACGCTTCTTCCCCATATGTTCAAAGCCAATGTCGGTGATCATTCTACCCCGCCTCGTACGGACCATGAAGCCCTCTTGAATCAGAAATGGTTCATACACATCTTCCAGGGTGTCCTTATCTTCACCAATCGCCGCAGCTATTGTTTCAACACCTACCGGACCTCCATTAAATTTATCAATAATAATCTCCAAAATATCGCGATCCATTCGATCAAGGCCATGCTCGTCAATTTCAAGAAGCGCTAATGCCTGCCGTGCAATATCAAGATCGACATGACCGTCTGCTCTTTCCTGGGCAAAATCACGAACCCGTTTTAACATTCGATTTGCAACCCTGGGCGTTCCTCTGGCTCGTTTACCGATCTCAAAGGCCGCATCTTCATCAATATTCACTTTAAGAATCGTTGCAGCTCGTTTCACAATTTCACAGAGTTCTTCTGGGCTATAATATCCTAAACGCAGCACCATCCCAAAACGATCGCGCAAAGGCGATGTAAGCAAACTTGTACGAGTTGTGGCTCCGATTAAGGTAAATGGTTTTAAATCGATCTTGATTGATTTCGCAGCAGCTCCACTTCCTATCAAAATATCAATCTGGAAATCTTCCATAGCCGGATATAATACTTCCTCAACGACCCTTGGGAGCCGGTGTATTTCATCTATAAAAAGGACATCTCTACTATTCAAAGAACTCAAAATTGCAGCAAGATCCCCCGGCTTCTCTACCACTGGCCCGGAAGTTCCTTTAAACCCCACACCAAGCTCATGAGAAATAATTCTCGCAAGAGAGGTTTTTCCAAGTCCTGGAGGTCCATGCAAAAGAATATGATCAAGTGGTTCTCCACGAGACTGAGCTGCCTGGCATGCAATCATCAGATTTTCCTTGATGGATGTTTGTCCCACATAATCGGCAAACAAATTCGGTCTGAGGCTTGCAACAAGTGGATCGAGATCCGAAGCTTCCTCTTCTTGAGTTAGCACGACCCTTTTCCACATTTCAATTTCATTATCAAGAGAATCTGTCATGCTAAATAAACCGTAATGCCTCCCTCACAATTTCGCCCGGCGTCATTTTGGCACGAATTGCGCCTTTCGCGGACATCATAGCACGTTCTGCATCCCGTTTTGCAAATCCAAGAGCTGTAAGCGCGGCAAGGGCGTCCTGCATAGCTTCAGGCATCTGAGCCTCTTGACCTATTGCATGAATACCGGCTCCACTTTCTGCAAATTCTGAAACTCGGTCTTTTAATTCTACAATAATACGCTCTGCTGTCTTTCTGCCTATACCTTTTATTTTTTGAAGTCGTCCAGCATCGCCTGCTCCGATGATTCGAAGAAGCTCGAGCTTATCAATATGGGACAAGATCTCCACTGCACTTTTTGCTCCTACCCCACTCACTTTCAAAAGCAAAAGAAAAACCTGGCGCTCTGTCGAGTCTTGAAAACCATAAAGACGTATGGAGTCTTCTTTAACGTCAGTGTAAGTAACAACATGGACTTCACCACCTACAGAAAGGCCTAATTGACAGGCTTTAGTACACCAAACTTCATAGCCAACACCATTAACAACAATAGTTGCCACACCAAGTGAAACTTCTTCTAATATGCCCCTAAGGCTTGAGATCATGAACACCTACTTACTGAAACTTTCCATTTCTTTATCATCTATCTCAAAATTCCCTGTAACAGATTGAACGTCATCAAGATCATCTAGTAGATCCATCATTCGTAAGACCTGTTCAGCCTCGTGTCCACTCACACGCACATGAGTCTCTGGGACAAGTCGGATTTCTCCTTCTACATCTTTGACAATACTTTCTATTGACTCGCGGACGGCTTGGAATTGTCGCGGTTCTACTAGCACCTCCCAAAACTCGCCATCGTCATTTATGTCTTTTGCACCCGCATCCAATGCAACTTCATAAAGCTTCTCTTCATCAACTGAAGCCTTAGGTATAGACAGCACGCCTGTCTCTTTAAATAAATATGCAACTGCGTTTGCGCTAGCGAGATTACCATTGCATTTTGTGAAGACATGCCGAACTTCAGCGGCAGTCCGATTCTTATTGTCAGTTAATGTTCTCACCAGAATAGCAACGCCTCCCGGCGCATAGCCCTCGTAAGTAATCTCTTCATACTGAGTGCCCTGATCCTCCCCACTTCCACGCTTTACAGCGCGGTCTATAGTGTCCGAAGGTACTCCTGCTGACTTAGCTGCACTTATTGCTGATCTCAGGCGAGGATTGGAATCTGGATTGCCACCAGACTTCGCTGCCACTTCTACTTCTTTTAAGCAACGAGTAAAGAGCTTTCCCCTCTTTGCATCGGTTGCTGCTTTTTTTCTTTTAATTGTTGCCCATTTGGAATGTCCTGACATTGCGTAGATCCTATAGAGACAATAATATATTAGCTCAATTGTTAAAATTTCTGGTGCTTCTACAACTATCCTATTGGACTAATAAATTCAAGTAGATACACCTTTATTGAGTATTTTTTCAAATGTGGTTTAGCAGCTAAGCATTGATTCTCTGTGATTTAATTATTTGGAGTGATTAAAAGACGTGGCGAAAAAGAGAAGGAAAGCAAAGCCAAAGGCAAAACACTGGACTTTTCTTGGAATTGCCGCAGCGATCTCTTTGCTTGTTATCATAGTCACTTATGGCTACATTGACAGGAAAGTTGAATTAAGACTTTCCATAGCACAGCAATCGGTGCTTTCTGGAATATATTCGCGAAGTCTCTCTGTTGTGGAAGGCGATAAAATATCGACTCCCATTTTGAGACAGGCCCTTCTTGAAAGAAAATACACAGAATCTCCTGAGAAGATAGATAATCCTGGAGAATTTCAACAGAACGGAGAAGAACTACACTTTATCACCAGAAGCTTTCCTTCCCCATTGGGGGGCTTGATTAAACCAAGCGAAATCATTTTCGATGGCAGTTCCGGAAAAATTGAGAATAAGAGTGCTCCTCAGAAAAAATCCTTCACCCTGGAGCCCTTGTTGATATCTCCGCTTGGAGCTGGCGAGCAGCGTGTCAGTAGACAAAAGCGGCTCTCTGAAATTCCTGAGCATCTTAGGAATGCTTTTCTTGCAATTGAGGATCAACGTTTTTATTCACATTCAGGCATTGACTTGTATGGAATTGGCCGAGCATTCCTCAAAAACCTTGCCGCTTTGAGCTGGGTTCAAGGAGGCAGTACCATAACCCAACAGTTAGCAAAGAATATTTTATTTACCTCAAAGCGCTCACTAAGTCGAAAAATTCTTGAAATTTTTGCAGCATTTAGTCTCGAGCGACGCTTAAGTAAAGATCAAATTTTCGAGATGTATTTAAATGAAGTTTATTTTGGACAGTTTGGCTCAATCGCGGTGCATGGAGTGGGTGAAGCTGCTATCACATTCTTTGGGAAGAAAGTGGAAGACTTAACACTCTCTGAAAGCGCGCTTCTTGCTGGCTTAGTTAGAGCACCCTCATATTATTCTCCACGAAAACATTTGAAGAGAGCCCTTGAAAGAAGAGATCTGGTCCTCGATTCCATGCAAGAAGCAGGTTTTGCTAATGAAGCGGATATAAATAACGCAAAAACCTTCAAAATTAATATTCTAAAGAACATTCCCTTCCAACGAAAAGCCCCTCATTTTGCCGCGACACTACGAAGTGATTTGAGCAATGAGATGGACATAGATAATGCAATCGCTTCAGGGATTGCAGTCTACACTGGTCTTGATAGTCGGATGCAAGATTGTGCTGAGAACGCTGTGACATCTGGGGTGGAACAAATTGAAAAGAATTATCCTGGCTTGAAAAAGAAAAAGAAGCCCGTTGAGGCCGCTCTAGTTGCAATCGAACCATTCACTGGACTTGTAAAAGCTTGGGCTGGTGGCCGAGATTATGGCGAGAATCAATTCGATCATGTATATCAAGCATTGCGGCAAGTTGGCTCCACAATTAAACCCTTCTTATACCTAACGGCGCTAGACAGCACTCTTAACGACTATAAGATTGCAACACCACTTAGCATCTTGAGTGATGAGCCCATGCGCTTCAAACTGGTGACAAAACAGATTTGGATTCCGGAAAATTATGACAAGCAGTTTCGGGGTGACGTAACATTGCGTTATGCCCTTGAAAATTCACTCAACATGCCTGCACTTTATGTAGCAGAAAGAGTGGGGATCCCAGCTGTGGCTAGAACCGTTCAAAGCTTTCACCTTGCGGATCAAGTCCCAAAAGTCCCAGCCCTTGCTCTTGGCGCTCTCGATACTACCCTGTTTCGTCTGACAGCAGCCTACGCAGCCTTAGCCAATGGTGGGCGGTATGTGGCACCAAGGCTCTTTAGTTCAGCAACTGATAGTGACGGGAATGTATTGTCACAGAGAAAAATGCAAGAAGAAGTTCTGGCTTCTGAAGATGCTGTTTTTGTTTTAACAAATATTCTGCAAGGTGTAATAAAAGAAGGGACTGCTAAAAGTGCTGCGAGGTTAGGATATACTGGGCATGCTGCTGGAAAGACTGGAACATCAAATGAAGCAAGAGACGCTTGGTTCGAAGGTTTCACCCCCGACCTGGCAGTAGGAGTCTGGGTTGGTTTTGACGACAACACGCCGATTGGACTTACCGGTGGAGTGGCAGCGCTTCCTATTTGGGTGAATTTCAAAAAGTGCATTGAAGGTTTTAACGAAGAGCTGCAGTTCTTAAAACCTCCAGGAGTTGTTTTTGTTGATATCGATCAAAACACTCAAGACATCGCCACTGAATACTCAGAAGCCAGTGCGGTAATTAAAGAAGCCTTCGTGAAAGGCACTGAGCCAATCAGAGCAGAGGGCCCTCAAGAACAAGAGATGGGTACTGAAGAAACAAGTGAGGGAGTGAAAACAAGCGATGAAGAAGCACCTTTCTGGGAGGGTTGGTTTAATTAATTAGCGCTATATCTCAATTTATCGCTAATACATTCTCTCAGAGACTTCGGGATCAAACTCAAAAGGCCTAAATCGAACAGATTCGAACAAATACTCAAGGTCTCTGGGAATTTTCAAGGGATCTGTAAAAAATGACAGCTTGAAAAATTCAAAAGAAGCAAGCCTCGAACAAATCCTCTGGCTGCATTGACAAGATCATAGTCTGACCTTTTTGAATCCATAAAGATGAAGGAATCACTCTCTTTGCAGCTGATAAAGTCTCCACATCTGAACTAAAAACAATAATCCCATCTGGCCTAATGGCAAAAGTCGATACTTGCCAGAAGGCTCTCAAGAAAGGGCCGTATGGGTCTGGGCCAAGGGCAAAGGCTGCACGCAATACGACCTCTGGGGCATCCCCGACGCCGACCCACGGGATGCCGACGACGAGCCGCTGGGCGGCGTTGGTCGCTTCAAGGGCGGCTTTGGCGGCCAGGTGGTGCGCTATGTTGGCGCATACGACTATGTCTATTCGCAGCCGCTTTACTGGGCGATGCAAAAGTTGTGGGCGCGGCGACG
>JAAZON010000518.1 GCA_012797725.1 SAR324 cluster bacterium
TATTTCAACAGATGTGGCCGGGAGCAGCAAGGGATAGTGGATGAAGCTGAAGCGTCGCAGTTAAAAGCTGAACTTACAAAGAAATTGGAGGCTCTTTGCGATGCTCAAAACGGAGTTCGTGTGATAAGGAATGTCTATGACACAGCCAAATGTTATAAGGGTATCTATAAGGATGATGCCCCGGATTTAATCCTTGGATGTGAACCTGGATACCGCATCGGTTGGGGGGCGGTAACAGGGCAAAGTGGCGAAGCAATTTTCTCAGACAATGATAAAGCTTGGAGTGGAGACCACTGCGTCGATCCTCAATGTGTGCCAGGAGTCTTCTTTAGTAATCGTAAGATTAAGGAGCGGCAAATTCATATGATCGACATTGCTCCAACCGTTCTGGATTTATTTGCAGTAAAAGTGCCTTCTTATATGGAAGGGCGTGTAGTCTTGTAGTTATTTAGCAAGGGGAGAGCCTATGTTTGGTCCAAAGATAAAAGTGAGTAAAGATCTTTATGATAAATTGAAAAGAGCAGCTGATCTTGCAGGTTGCTCCTCTCTGGAGGAATTTATTGAAGGGATTCTCGATAGAGAGGCTCAGCGTGTTATAACACAATCTGGAAAGGATAAAGTGACTGATAAAGAGGTCGAAGCAATTGCAAACAAATTAAAAGGATTAGGGTACCTTGAATAGCATTATAAACAGTATTAATTTGGGGGCTTCGTTTATAATCGACCTTTTGCTCTGGCCTATTGGATGGCTCCCTAAAGGTTTGCAGCTTGTTGTAGTGTCCCTACTTGCAGGCGTTGTGCTTTTGCTTTTTTATGGAAAAGTCTCGAATCAAGTAAAGCTTAAGAATGTGAAGACAAAAATTTACGCGTCTTTCTTGGAGGCTGTGCTTTTTAGGCACGATGGCCTAGTGACTTTGAAGGCTCAGGGTAGAATGTTTCGTCTTGCCTTCGTTTATTTTGGCTATGCCGTTCCTGCAATATTAATGCTTGCAGTACCATGTATTCTTTTGCTTGCCCAACTAAATGTGCGTTATGGATATCGTCCACTGCCCCTTAATGAAGATGTTGTGCTTAAGGTTGTCTATAAGGAAATCGATGCCCTTAGGAATGTAAATCTTCAAGGCAGTGAGAATATTGAAGTCTTAATCCCACCCATCAGGATGATGGCAAAGAAAGAGGCTTCTTGGCGATTTCGCCCCATAAATAATGGAATTGGAACTCTCAAACTCGGAGATCAAGAAGAGAAGGTCGTTGTAGGAGTTGATGAGAAGAAAATAGTGAACGGCCGAGTAAGTACTTGGTGGCTTTCAATTCTTTATCCAGGCTTGCCAATGCTTTCTTCCGAGTCGCCGATTCAAGAGCTTTGGATCCCTTATCCTGAGGCTTATTATAGGATTCTAGGTTTAGAGTGGCATTGGATACTTGTATTTTTCGTCTTTTCATTGCTTTCTGGGCTGTTGGCCAGCAAGTGCTTTGGTGTGGAGATTTAACTGCACTATTAGAAAAGGTTCTTGCCGTTGTTTTTTTTGGCCTTTTTGTGTGAAAGAAGAATTACCAATGTATTGTGTTTAGATCGTATCCATTCGCAGTTCATGAAAATTCAAACATTTAAATCGACAATTTTTATTCATGAGGGTTTTCTGGTAGAATCCAAAGGCTGAGCGCACCTCTTCAAATAATTTTATAGTTATTCCGACCTAATCAGAATGGACTTAACTGCAGTACGACAACCACAATTGTATCGTGATTTTATTGAAGCTGTGAAATCTCGTGACGAGTGGGTTCGAAGAGAGCTTCGGTTGAATCCAAGATCCCAACAGTTCTTGACAGATCTAATTGGTGAATACATGGAACTTAGCACGATTTTCTCAGATTCCGAGCTGGTCAATAAATTATCAGACCTTTGGGAAAATGCCTCAAAGAACTTTGGAATAAGTGCGAAGGTGGACCTGCTCCATGCTTTTGCCAAACTTAAAAGTAGGGGCGCAGAAGTATTCTACGATATTGCTGATGAGATAGTAGATTCCTTGATAAAGGATTTTTCCGAGATGGAGAACCCACTTAGTGTCTCTCATATTAAGCTGTCTTTTCTGGCGAATGCCCTCGTACGACTCAGGATCAAAGATCCTTATCTTGGAAAATTAATTTGCGAGTCTTTTAAAAAAGACCAGAGGAAGGCGCAGCCAATAGATCTCTTCAACATGTCGAAATTTTTTATTTTGTTTAGAAACTTCGATTCCACTACCAACCCAGTCAATCTGGAACACATATCATGCCTAAAAGAAAGAAGTCTTCCTCTACTCAATGAGCTTGATGCAAGAAGCATAGTGAGCATTCTGAGGGCCGTTGCGTTTTACGATAGCACGCCGTACAGCTTTTTTGAGGTTGCAGTTCCAGTGTTAATGCAGAGACTTGGTGGTTCTAATGACATAACGATTGAAACAATGATGAACGCTGTTCGAGCCCTATCAACATTGCATGTTATTGATAAGGCTCTGTTAGGGACAGTCTCGTGCCAACTGAGTGCAAGACTTCGAGTGTTGGGACCAAACTTGAGTAATAATGAAAAATATGAATTGGTGTATTTGCTGGGAGCATTGGCAAACCTAAACTATAGAGATAGTAGTCTTGTTGATGTCATTGGACCAATTATGTGTGATAGCACGCAAATGCTGGGCCCTTTTGAGACATTATGGGCCATGTGGTCGTTTTCTGTATTTGGCGAGAGAGATTATTTCTTCCGTCTTTGGGAAGATCTTAAACCTAAATTGAAGCTGATAAATTTTAATAAATCAAATGTTCTTAGATTGTATCGTAGCCTCAATGCAATGGGTGCGGGAAGCGAATTTCCAGAATGCTTGGAGGATTTTTTAGACTCAATTTTATACCAAAAAAATCGAGAAGAACCGAGCTTACAAGAATTGGAAGAAGAGCTGACTGCGATTTTGGAAGAGCATACCAAAACAACCATTCGACCATTCTTTCACATAGCTTCCGCTCGGTGGATTAATGTGAATCTCCTTGGATCGCATGGTAAATATGCAATCTGTCTGCAAGAAAGTGGAGATATGGTTGGGCCGAACTTGGAAATTCCACCCCTGCTTGGTGAAGAGGTGCTTACTCAAAGAATTCTCCAGGAGAATGGATTTAAAATTGCCTGCGTCGCACCGGATGCATGGAAGGCTTTGAGTACCTATAACGAGAAAAAAGAGTTTCTTATGAGTCTTAGTATAATGTGAGTATCTACCTATTTGACTTTGATAAAACCCACACTAATTGATATGCAGCGGCTCTCGTGGCATTGCTCCCAACAGAAATAAGTCCTGCGGCATCGAAGCCCTTGGCTTGCTGAGCATAGGCACTGCTGTGGTATCAGAAAAGCTTTTGGAAGCAGTCTGGCCGACTAGCGCCCCGTTTCTGAGCAAACTATAACCAGAAATCTCACACATCGTCCTTCAAGGTTTTCCTGGTTAGATTCACCATATCAATCCTAATCGAACTAACCCATGAAGTTGCCAATCGTATTATTCATGGTTTTGAACCAGGCGTTTCATCGAGCAACATTGTTTTTGTTGAGATGTAAGTGCTGCCAGTGTGCCTTCAGTTGTCTCAGAGCAAGTTTATAATCTGACATGGCGTCAAGCCTTGAAGTTCTGCTCTTAATAATGTCAAATTACATGAAGCATCAAGCGTTGCCTGTTAATGGTTTTTAGCGGTTCTTCTGGCCCGATCGGAGTGACTAGCACGTGTTGAATTACTCTATAATGAAGGGTATTCTCCGGCGATGAAAATTGGCGTATTGTAAGGGATCGTTCCGTAGGTGTAATTGAAGGAGATTTATCTATCATCTGAAATCTTTTATATGGGGATATTAGTCAGTGAAGAACAACTTTATATGGATTGTTTTTGATAGCTGTCGTTTCGACAGTTTTCTTGAGGCCAAGAGGCCTAATATTTCAAGGCTTGGCGAAGTTGAAAGGCGTTATTCATATGCCAGTTGGACTGTGCCGTCGCATGCTGTGTACATGATGGGAGTAAGTCCTCATAAAAGTCCAAAGGGGGTTTTTGCCTCTGAGGTTTATAAGGAAGATTTCTTTAATTGGTCCACCAGACTTAATATTCCCGATATTTCGTTTCGTGGATTTGTTCCCCAACTTTCACTGCCGGCATTCCTTAAGAGCCAGGGGTATGAAACTAACGCTTTAATGTCACTCCCGGTGCTTAATCAGACCACGATAATTAATAATAATTTTGATCGTTATGAGTTAATGGATGCCCACAATGATTTCTCGGCGATCCTTGATAAGCTCTATTTTGAGTCTTCAGTCCCGTCGTTTTATTTTTTGAATCTAGGGGAAACACATTATCCATACACAGTTGCAGGAGAGAAGGCAGATAATTTGCCCAAGCTTCACGGTGTTCATGGAGTCTTTAAGCACATGGATGACCTTGTAAGCGAAGATGAAGCTAAGCAGCTTAAAAAATCGGCTGACGACTTTTTCAATATGGGAATTCTCAAAGAGTTGAAAGACAAACAAAGACTTAATGTGGAATATCTTGACAGCCTCTTTGAAAGGCTTTATCAAATTGTCCCGCAAAATACCCATATTCTTGTCACCTCTGACCATGGAGAGCTCTTTGGTGAAGACGGGTATTTTGGTCATGGGCCAATCATGCATGAAAAAGTCTTTGAAGTCTTTTTTGTGGAAGGAATGAGACCGTAGGTGCAGAGTAGGATATCGGATGAGAAGACTCTATCCTCCGGTTTGTCCTCCGTAGTGCCGGGTCTTCGCCAGGGCGAAGGAGGAACTTCGTCCCCCCATTTCTCTTTTGTTTCTCCATTCTGAGTCTGAATTCTACAGAACTACCCTGCGCAGCCGCATTAATCTGGAAACAGTAAGGCAGAAAAAGTAGACTCAGACAGCAGCGAAGCAGACCAGAGAAGGTTCTTTTCGATTACCTTTGGTAGTTTACGCGAATGCCAGGCAATTTTAGATCTTGCCCTGGGTTCTCAAAGCTCATGTGCCTTGGA
>JAAZON010000519.1 GCA_012797725.1 SAR324 cluster bacterium
AGAGATGCAAGCCTCTGAAAAATCTGATTTTTTTAGTCTTCCTAAAGCAGTTGAAATTATAGCGGCCTAATTGCTAATTTTCAAGGCTGAGGCTTTTTCAAGCTTTTGAGCAAGAATTTCAACCACTTTTCTTGCAAGTTCATGAAACACTCTGCCAGAGCCCAATTCAGAAGCGGCAATAGCTTCGCCTCTATCCCCACTAACTCTAATTTCCGGATCAATTGGAATCGACGTAAGCAATGGAACATCAAAAATTTCTGATAGCTTCTGACCACCTCCACTTCCAAAAATCTCATGCCTTGAGCCATCGGGGGCAATAAAAGCACTCATGTTTTCAACAATTCCTAGAATTGGCACATTCACTTTCTTCATCATGTTTATTGCCTTTCTTACATCTACAAGCGCCAATTCTTGTGGGGTTGTCACAACAATCGCTCCTGAAAGCTGAAAGTGCTGAGCCAGCGAAAGCTGCGCGTCTCCAGTTCCAGGCGGCATATCAACAATAAAGTACTCTGCATCCCCCCATTTCACATCGTTAAACATTTGCGATAGAGCCTTATTGAACATCGGGCCTCTCCAGATCACAGGCTCATCAGGAGAACTGAGAAAAAACCCAATAGAAATGTATTTCAACCCGTTTTTCTCAAGAGGAATGAGCTTCCCGTCCGAATCAGGAAGTACCTGACCTCCTCCAAGGAGAGTCGGAATGCTTGGCCCGTAAAAATCGCTATCAATTAAAGCAACTCTTCTGCCCTGCTTGGCTAGCGCTATACTCAAATTCACCGCAATCGTTGACTTTCCTACCCCACCTTTTCCGGAAATAACTGGAACTATATACGTCATTGCTCCTTCCAGTCCGTAAGATTAACTTGAGCTTGGTACACATTAGAGGCGGCAGTGACTCTTCTCTCAACGCTCTGCCCGGGTTGCAAAGAATATGAAAACGGATCACTCTTAACCTTTTGTCCCGAGGAAGAATATTGCGCAAGTTCTGCACTTAGTGAAAACGAGCGATCTTTAGAATTGTTGCTTATTCGTACATTCCAGTAATTCTCATTCTTTACGATAGATGCCCCAATTGGAACTTTTATTGTGTCAACCTGCTTCCCTGCTCCCCACGGCATATTTGTCTTCAAGTCAGTATCACCTGTCTCGATGGTACTTGCCAAAACGCCTGTCTTTGGAAGTTTTAGTTTTTTCTTTTCTTTGCTCACTGCCGTAGGGCTTAAATCCACGATATCGGATTTCACCTCACCCTCATCCTTAATAACCTCTGCCGTATCTACATCTGACGAAACTTCCACGGATGTCTGAGTCAACACATTAGAAGGCAAAGACAAGATGAATGAACAGGAAAGAGCAACGAAGATTTTGATGTGCCTCATGGCTAGAACCCCCTTTTATTGTATAGACCATGAAAGTCCTACCTAGAACTTAGTTAAAACAAGCAAGATCGGCAAGTGGGCATAATACCGCCCTATGATAAGCTAATCTTCCCGCAAAAAAATAAGAGCTGCTCTTTCCGCTGCACTTAGAACCTCTGCGGAGCTCTCACGAAACTCAGTTCCCGCAAGTTGCTGCCTGATCTGCTCAAATGCACCTAGAACAGCGCTCCTGTGTTCTTCATTAAAAAGCAGCGCTTCCAACTCTTCAACAGCATTTTGAGCATTTGCATCAGTAAAGATAAGCTCCTTAACCGTCCCTGGCCTTATAACATTCACAATCGAAAAGATTCTTGTTTTAACCAGAAAATAAGCAATTGCAGCTGTCAAAACGGATATTCTGTAAAACATGCAAAAAGGAAGAGAACAGTAAGCTGCCTGTAAGTTCGAAGTTCCTGATTTAATCAGACCTGCATCTGAAGCACGCAGTATAGAGATAGACTCCCCTTGCACAACAAAGAAATCACTTAAGTTGTTAAAACGAGCCTTCAAATCCTCGACATTAACAGATGTTGCAGCAGCTAAGATCCCCTGAAGTTCAGGATGCTTCGATTTCAGAAGTCTCCATGTCTCTTCTATTAAATCCTCGTGACGCCTGATCTCCTGATTTCTGCTCCCAAGGAAAAAGCAGACCAGCATCTTTTCAGGGTCAAGTCCAAACTCTAATCGAAGTCTTTTTTTCTCCTCCTCAGAAGTAGTTTCGAGGCTGGAATAGCGCGTAGCAAAAGGATGCCCAACGAATACAGCGCGTGTGTAACCGCGATCCTCAAAAAAGGTCTTTTCAAAGGGGAAAATGCATGCTGCCCTGTCTATGTATTTGGGGAAAAGCTTAGCCCGACCACTTCGCCAAGCCCAGATTTTTGGTGTAATGTAGTAAAAAACTTTTATACCAAGCTCTTTTGCATAACGCGCAAGTCGTAGATTGAAGTCCGGAAAATCGATAACAATTAGAGCTTCAGGCTTCCATTCCCTCAGAAGCCGCTGCATTACAGCAAAGGCTTTGTACAATTTACCAAAAGAAGAAGCTACTTCATGAAACCCCATAACTGAGGCTTGTTTTTTGGCATCGACTGAGAGTTTCATCCCAGCAGCTTCCATCCTCTCAGATCCCATCCCGGCGAACGCGCATTCTGGAGAAAAGCGTTTTAATGCTTCAATCAATTCAGCGCCATGCTCATCCCCAGAGGCCTCACCCGCACTAAGCACAATCCGAGAATATCTAGCGCACATATTTTTTTTCTCAATGCTTTCCATCGATTATGCTCAAAAATAGGAAGATTTCCTATATCTTAGGTCTTCTTGAACCAAGTTCATCTGATACACTTTACGTAAAAATTAAGATAACATAGTGAAAGAAAAGTACAGAAATCGCCTTTGATTGGCAATGATTTAATTAATATGTTTTTTACCATATTTGGTTAGAAGCAATGCTTCAGAATTTTGAAACCTGGTTCCTTCAATTCTGTCGCTCATTCTTTGAGTGGGGCTACGATTCCAGTACCTTTATTGCCGGACTCATACCTCTAGCCGCCATTACGATTCTACTGTTGGCGATGCAATTTCTTCGTCAGAATAAAAATCCTATCTATGGTGTATTCGGCCTCTTCTTTGGTCTCTTAACATACAACTACTGCACAGAAGTTGGTCGAAACCGCATCATCATGCGAATTGATCAGTTTCTTGTTGCACTCAACACCCCTGATTTCAATAGGGCGCCAATTCCTGGTTTCGAATTTCTTTTCAGGACATTTGTCGCACCATATCAGACTCGTTTTGTATACGAAGAATTAATTGCCTTATTCCTGCTTATTTACGGCTGCTCCTGGGCTTATTGGGTTTACATAGATTACAAAAAGACGGGAATCCTATTTGAGGATCTAAGTCTTAAGTCCTTATTCAAAAAAAAACATCTAAGACCCAATCGTTCCAGAACAAATGAATTAGGTTCTGGCGATTTGGCGGAATCTGAGCACCTCCTTCGATGGACTAAACATTCAGATCAGCCAGACCTTGATACTTGCCTTTATGTTAGCGATCTGCGCGGTAGTGAGGGCATGGTATTTAAGGCAAATC
>JAAZON010000520.1 GCA_012797725.1 SAR324 cluster bacterium
AAAGGGAAAATCATCGATCCTCTTGGGCTCGTGACGCCGGGAGCAGAAGAGCATGTGATGAAGCGCGAATATGGTTGGTATATTTCTGAATTTTCTCCGACTTATATTGTAACGGCAAATCTTCCGAGGCGAAGTTTGGAGCGCTTTACGAGAAAAGAGAAATTTAATCGAGAATATACTTTGGCGACTATTACTGGAACAAGCAGGATGAAAGTAAGAATTTACAAACGAAACGCTTGAAGCGTCGTAGAGCCAGTGTTTCGGCTCAAAGCATTATTACTTAAGAAACGGCACCTTAAATCGCTCCTCGCGTATGACATTTCGGTAACGTTTTTCCCTGTGCTTTGCTTTAAACACCACGGCAGTCCTCGGTGGAAATTCGAATTTCAAGAAGTGGAGAACCTTAAAATCCACTTCTCGTTGTTCAGTATCTATGCATTTTCCCCGCTCAAATCTTCCTGCTCCCCCATATTTAGGAGCATCGGTCTCAAAGACTAATTCGTAGGTGTCTTCCTCCAGGGCCATTTCAAAAGGTGAGAAGGATCTAGTTGGATTGAAATTAAAGAAAAATAGATGATCTGAACGGCTAAAACCAAGAAGCTGGTTGTCCACATGTGAATAGATCTTCCAAGGTCCTGGATCTTTAAAGATCTCATTGGTGCGACAAAAACTAATCATATCATTGTCGAACTGCAAAAGCCTGTGATACTGCAAGGAGGGATCCGTCATAAGACTCCAAATACGCCTGGCATGATCATATGACCAATTATTACCTGGCCGAGGGAAATCAATCCATTCTGGATGTCCGAATTCATTACCCATGAAATTTAAATAACCAAAAGAGGCAGTAGTTAGGGTTATTAAGCGAATCAAACGATGAAGGGACATCCCGCGCTCTATTAAATAATCCTGCTGATCTATTCTCATCTTGTAATACATCGCAGAGTCTAGAAGGCGAAATATTATGGTTTTATCTCCAACCAGGGCCTGATCATGGGATTCGGCATAACTTATAGTCTTTTCATCACTTCGACGGTTAGTCAGGGCATGGAACATGTTTTCAACATGCCATTGATCATCACTTTTGCTTGATAAGGTGTGGATCCAAAAATCAGGAATTCCCATCGCGAGGCGATAGTCAAATCCAACTCCCCCAAATTCCCTCTGGACAGCAAGGCCAGGAAGGCAACTTACGTCTTCTGCAATGGTGGTGATATTTCCACATTGATGCGCGAGTTTGTTTGCTAGGGCCAAATAGCACAAAGCATCCATGTCCACTCTTCCGTTGAAATATTTCTCATACGAGGAGAAAGGCTCGCCAAGGCCATGATCATAATAGAGCATGCTTGTTACGCCATCAAATCGAAGTCCGTCAAATTTAAATTCATCGATCCAGTATCTAACGTTTGATAGAAGAAAATGAAGAACTTCAGTCTTGCCATAATTAAAAAGTCTGGAATCCCACACTGGGTGATCCAGACGATCGCCATCATGGAAATATTGATATAGTGTACCATCGAAGCGGCTTAGGCCTTCAACTTCGTTTTTCACAGCATGCGAATGCACAAGATCCAAAAATACAGCAATCCCCATTTCATGAGCAGCATCAATTAAGGCTTTTAATTCATCAGGAGTGCCGAATCTTGAGCATGGTGCAAAGAAATTTGAAACTTGATAACCGAAAGAGGCATAATAAGGATGCTCTTGTATTGCCATTAGCTGAATGCAGTTGTATCCACATCTAGCAATGTGTGGAAGAATTTTTTCTCGAAATTCATTGTATGTACCAACTTTCTTTTCTTCTTGGCTCATTCCTATATGGGCCTCGTAAATTAACAGGGCTTCAGCATTACGACTGAAATCTGTAATATTCCATTTGTAAGGATTAGGAGGTTCCCACACTTGGGCCGAGAATATGTGGGTGTTTGAATCTTGTACAATCCGACGTCCCCATGCAGGAAGCCGTTCACCAGCACCTCCAGGCCATTCAATGAGAAGTCTATACAAATCTTCGTGAGAAAGAGTGCTTAGGGGCAACTCCAATTCCCAGATACCACTCCGAACATGATGGAGCGC
>JAAZON010000521.1 GCA_012797725.1 SAR324 cluster bacterium
ACTTGTACCAAAGCACGAAGTTGTTAGTAATGATGTGGTGCAAAAAGGTTATTTTTGTAGTAGCAAACAGTGCCAGGTATTACAGGAACAGGATCGTCGAGGAATTTTCAAAAAACCTCAAAAATCAAAATAATCTTTTTACCGCCTTATTTGCCCAACTTGAATTTAATCGAGAGGTTATAAAGATTTCTCAAGAAAACTGTTCTGTATAACAGGTACTATGAGAAGTTTAAAGATTTTTGCATGGCAGTATTGAATTTCTTTACCAATATTAGAAATTACAAGTCGCAACTACAATCCTTGATGACTCTTAATTTTAATGCTCTTGCGGCTTAGGGTTTATTTGCCTTCGGGCGGCTCGACTTTTTGCCTAAGGTCCCGCTCGCCCAGCTATTTTCATTCATTTTTTTAACAAAAATGAATAAGGCTGGGTTTATGAGATTACCAAACAAAAAATTGCATCCATTACTCTCATGAGTTCGTCATTGGGAAACTTAAGAATGTTTTGTCTATGCCCCTCTGCATCTGCTTATCCGCTAACGGCTCTCCGAGTCTATTTTTTTGCCTTACTGCTTCAGCAGATTGCCTTTTTCAGTCTGTTAACTGAAATTAAAGGAGCTAGTATTAGATGTCCTCAACGTGGACGTGATTTTCATCCAACAAGCTTTTACTTACAGAAATATGACCACCATTTAGGCCCTACTTTGCAGATTCACCTTCGGTGAACCCTGTTTCGAAAGGCTAGAAAAAACGCCAAAATCATGGAACAACACCGTAATGGATTCTCCGTAGCATATAGAACTGTATGAGTGCTTACTTGGGTAAGTAATGCGCCATCTGACCTGAGGAAGTAAGCATGGTTAAAAGCATTGAGAAGCTCGATATCGGTGACATGAGTAAAAAACTGTACTGTCGCCAAACTGATTGAAGGAGTTATATCCTCAATTGATTATCTGACCTGTGATATCCTAAGCAATGCCGACTTCATCAGCATGACTATATCCACCGACTGCAAAGAATTTAACAGGCTGGCATTTGTTCAGCAGGGTATGGTTCCATTGTTGTGCAATTTAGCCCAAACATATAGAGAATGCCTTCCTTGTTGAGTGCGTAACAGTGTGCAGGAGTGCATTTGATTGCTTGGATGTTGCTTAAACCTGAGACTTTTCTAATCTCAGGAGTATCAATTCCTGGCTAAAGAGCATCGCGGCACTCCATTCATTACCATTCTGATCCAAGATGGTCGCATGATTCATACTTAAAGCAATTGTTCTTACACGGACTATTTTGATTGTTCATGTAAGCTTGAGACGCACTTTCATTCTTATGTGGGTGGGATAAATATTACTAGGGTCAGGAATTAAGCATTGAAAAATGCCACTACTATTAATTTTCACAACGCTCTTTTTGCTAGAACTCCATGTCATGCGAATTTTTGGTATTAGACATCCCCGTGTGTCGTATACTTTTGTCTACAGTTTTGCCTTCTGGTTCTTCGGAAGTGATAGTGTTGTTGCATGTTGACATCTAGAATAAATATCTAGTCGTAATGATTTCGATTGCCCTCATGCTTCGTAGTATATTTAACAAGAGCTATTTGTAATTAAACCGTATATAAGAATTTCTGTTGCGTTGAGATTATGGAAAAAGGTGGCGCCCTTAGGTTAGTAATTATGTTTCGCTTACGATTCCAAGAGAAGATGCTGAGAAATTTCTTGAGTCAATAAATCATGCTATCAGAATTATTTCGCCGGGAGCTTAAAATCGACCAGATCCTGTATGTCGATCATTCCAATTGGATGCTTCTGTTCATCGATAACTATGATTTGATCGATTTTGAACTTATTTAAAATTGCTAAAGCCTCTTGGGCGAGCCTATCAGGAGCAATAGTCTTTGGTGTTTTCCCCATCACTTGAGATATAGGTTTGTTTAGAAAATCCAGTTCTTTCTCGAGACAACGTCGCAAGTCACCATCTGTAAAAATTCCTTTTAAGACACCCTCAGCGTCAACAACCGAAGCTGCACCTGGTCTTCCCTTTGTAGATGTGATTGCATGTAAGACTTCACGAGCCAATGTATTTTCTATAACAACACAGTGTTCATCATCTCGACGCATAAGTTCACCGCAACTCATCAATGCTCTTCCTATGTCGCCGCCAGGATGATATACCGCGAACTCTTCTGGAGAAAGACCCCTTTCTTTCGTAAGTGCCATGCACAGAGCATCGCCGAGAACTAGCATCATAGCGGTGCTGGTTGTTGGTGCGAAGCCAAATGGTCCAGCCTCTTTTTCCCTTAGTACTCGCAATACTACATCACTATATTTTGCCAGAGCCGAATCAGGATTTGATGTGATTGAAATTATAGGGCAGAGAAATCTCTTTATGGCTGGGAGTATATCCAAGATCTCCTTTGTTTCTCCAGAATTTGAAAGAATGAGTGCGATATCATTTGGTGAAAAACGTCCGAGGTCTCCATGTATAGCTTCCGCAGGGTGCAAAAAGAAAGATGAGACACCAGTGCTAGCCAAGGTAGCTGAAATCTTCATGCCGATGATTCCAGCTTTGCCCATTCCAGAAACGACTACGTGGCTGCCTTGGGGCATGTTCAGAAGCATTTGAACGGCGCGACTAAAATTTTCATCAATGCATGATGCGAGCTCTCTGATGGCATCACCTTCACTGGCAATAATGCTTCGTCCATATTCAA
>JAAZON010000522.1 GCA_012797725.1 SAR324 cluster bacterium
ATTGTGTCTCGGTAACTTCTCCGAAAGTTCGGCAAATATAATGAAATTCAGAAAAGATTCCTTTTCGGGGCTGCGGAAGCAGGGCCCTCTGCTAAATTAATCATTTTGAGGTAAGCATTTCTTCTCTAGAGATTAACGGCCCCTTGTGGGAGCCTCCTCTGACTTGTCCTCCGAAGCACCTGGCTTTAGCCAGGGCGAAGGAGGAAGCACCTGGCTTTAGCCAGGGCGAAGGAGGCTTCGAGAGATAAAGCTCAGCTTAATGATGGCAAATTCCTCCATCATTTTGATTAGAACGAAGAATATTTCTCTAACATCCTGGAATCACGAAGGATCTATTCTGAAGCACTTTGGTGAAATGTGTTGATAAGAATATTAGTGAAAAGGTTTTTGCTCCTGCCCTAAAGAAAGGTTTGTCATGGGAAATGCCCCTATTCTTAAGAAGAACCTTCCGGAAATTGGTTCCTTGCAGGATACCGCAGTTGATACTTTGAGTGGTCTGAGTTTCTCTCGTCCTGCTGAGAGGATGGCTTTTGCACAAGTCGCAGATGCTGCGGGCAAAGTTGTTAATAAGCTTACTCCTATGGAAATGGTATTGGGTGTTCTCGCTGGTGCAAATGGAGTGGTTGAGGCCTCTAGAAATGCCCTTCTTAAAGCATGTGATGCTGCCAAGAAAATTGATGGAGAATAAAAAAACAGCTAACTATTAGCAACTTCTTCCAATCTTTATCGATACCAAAGCAGATATTTATTTATGTTGGATTGCTTAAGTGCGGGCAATTCAAGGTTTGAGATTTGTCAAAATTTGGGTCGAAATGGAGTCCAAGTCTTCTAATTGCAGTCCTTGTTTTAGCCATATCAAATCATGTCAAGTTTTAATGCACTTCTTAGATGGAGTAATACGATGTCGGAAAACACATTTGTAAATAATTACGCCTTATCACAATGCTATTGGCCACAATTGCCAACATATTACAGAAACCATGAAAGTGACTTAGTAAGTCCTCCATTTATGCCAGATGTATTGAATGCATCCTATTTGAGCTTTTCAGGAGCGAGAAGCATTAGTCTTGAAGATGCGCTTATGTGGGGCACGAGCGAGATCATGGATACTTTAGCTGAACTAGCTTATACAAATGCCAGGAAGAATTCCTCTTCGACGGGATATTGCCTTCGTTCGGTACGGCAGGCTTTAACTGGAGCAGGTCTTATATCAGCTCCGAGTATTGGAGCCTATGCGAAAGACTCGGTTGACTATTTTCGTTCTAATCAAGCCTTCGTAGAGATTAGCGGTGTTAGTGGGGCAGACATTCCGTTGCTTCCAAGAGGCACGGTCGTCGTTTACACCCATCCGACCAATCCCGCCAGGAGTCATGCGCAGATTATGCTTGGATATGACCTTGCCGCATCAGACTATCTTCATGATGGGCGTGCTTACAGTGGAAATAGAGTGGGTGACGTTTGGGCCTTTATTCCGATAGAGGAGATGCCTTTGTAATATCAAAGCACGTAACAACAAAAATCTGTTGGCATCAAAAATTGAGGCTTGGCTTAAGTTTCACTCAGATATTTATTGTTCGGAAGATCTAGAACAGAGGTCTTAAGTTCCTTTCACCCTAGCTTCAATAACAGCTTTCCATGCTTCGATGTATTTAAGGTCAATTCCGTCAAGAAAGTTTTTATTTTTCTCGTGTTGGCGTTTTTGCTCACTTAGCCAGCAAAAGTGCTCGAAGGCTTCTTTGTCTTTTCCATTTCGCCTGAAGCTTTCTGCAAGGCCAAGGCGCAGACGCGCAGAAGAAGGGAATATTGCTGTCAGCATTGAACTTAGCTCATTTAGCATTTTATACTTCTCAAGTTGACGCAGGAAAAGAGTAATTATCTCTGTTTCAAATATAGTGGGGTAGTGCTTTGGAAGAGCTGCTAGACGTTTCCCAAAGTTCTTCCATTTATCTAAAATCTGATCTTCCTCAGCG
>JAAZON010000523.1 GCA_012797725.1 SAR324 cluster bacterium
CGCGTTCCACGTCATGATGTGGCATCGAGGAGCCATTTGGCCATCCAGCACAAGAATGGCTCATGAGACACTGCAGACTATAACCAATACCAGGGAAAGTCGCTGAATTAACGATACCACCCTCGACCAGGGTTTGCCCCGTGAAGGCTGGCAACACTTCAAGGCTCCTAATACTTCCAATAAAGGTGTTGTTTGGAGGACTTGATTCAAAGGAAACTTTGCTTTTAGGTTCCGTAGAAAGTATTTTAACAATTCGCCAAAAGTCCCCAGCCCCTGGCTTTGCTTCAACACCAGAATAATTCCATTGCATCCAAGAATGGGCCTTATCAAAAGCGCTTTGGCTTGGAATAAGCAATAACGTAAAAGCCAGTAATAATATAGAAAGTGGAAGTGGGATTCTCTTTGAGATAAAATCAAAGGTGGCAATAGTTATTAAAAAAAGAGACAGATAGATACTGGGCCATAGCCGAATATTTACAGTTATAGTTGAGTTGAACTTTTCACCAATAAAGAAGAGGCAAAAAAATATAATAAAAAAAGCAAAAAAGCGCATGATGTGAGCAGAGCCTTTCCTAAAGTACAAACACGCTCCTATGGAAATTAAGAAGGCTGAAGCAAATATCCATTTCTCATTTAAAAGCAAGGTCTCAAGAAGTTTTACATCCCAAGTGCCGCCAAAGTCTGTGCTCCAACGCCTATAGGCAAACAATGGCATAAACCACCAGGCCAAGCAGAGTCCAAAACAGATTAAAGTTAGATAAAACACATAAGAATTACTTAGTTGAAATTTCTTTCGAAAGACGGCAACCAAATCTTCTGCCATGAAAATGGCTGACATAATCAAAAGCATTAGAAAAGCATAAAAATGACATAAAGCCGCCGCGATGCAACATAATAGAGTAAAAAGTGAGAATTCATTCTCAATTCTTGCCCGATATAATCCCCCTATTGCTACTACCAAAAATACAAAAGACCAGGAATTTCCAATCATACCAGCTAAGGTAGATGAAACATTTCCTCCCCACATAACATGTGCATCTGTAAACAGAAAACTGACGGCAAGGATAGATGCGCAGGCCCCTGCAACACGCGTCATACCCAGTAAGCGAGTCATTATGTAAAGGGCCGGAGGAAAGGCAAGAAGACCAAAAAGTGTGGTTAATTTAAAGGCAATATTATCTCCAATAATGCGCCCCAGTATTGCACCACTTAGATAGGGTAAGGGGAAATAAAACTGGAATGCTTCAAAACCGGACCAAAAATCCCATGAATAATGAACCACAGAAAAATGTTCAAAGAAAGCATTGCCAATACTTTTCATCAGAACGGGATGGGCCGGATTATCGCCTCCTGATGGCAGTGAAGTGCTAAAGACCTCACTCCATGGAACAACAAAAGAAATAACAATACTTCCATGCAATGCAAGTAAGATGTCTAAAAATACCCGTAAGAAAGGTCGTTTGAGATTCATGACTTTTTTCAGGCTAAACAAGATATCGCTCAACTTCTTTCCATACCGCGTCTACACTTATTCTGTCCATGCAGTCAATTGTGTGACATTTCTTCTCATAGCCAAATATGGAACAAGGACGACAGGGCACCCAACAGGAAACTGCACTGCCTTTATGAGTAGGAGGTCCCCATTTTCTCTCATCGGATGAACCAAAGAGCACCACTGTTTTTTTACCAAGAGCTGTCGCAAGGTGACTAACGCCCGTATCACAGCCTATATAAAGATTACAACGATTTAAGATTGCAGCGGTCTGACTAAGAGATAATTTTCCTACCAGAGAAGTTACCCTATCATCGTTCAGGGCATGTAAGATTCGTTCGGAGGCAGGCCCCGAATCTTTTCCACCTATCAATACTATCTTTTCTATGTCGCGAGCGAGAAGCCGCCTTAAGATTTCAGTCCAGCGTCCTGCCGGCCAAGTCTTAGCTTTTGAGGCAAAATAGGGGAAGACGCAAATTATTTTTTTTTGGTTCACATCAAGGTCTGGATAATCGATTGACAGCTTTTCCGTCTCTAACAAGCCTTCCCAAGAGAGATCTTTTTGAGCACTTCCACAAATTGGATCCACCAAAAGATTAAAGGCATCCGATTCATGTGCACTCATGGAATAATCTATTAAATGAGTATAAAGCTCATTTCTAATTGGGCTTGTCTTAAAACCTATGCGCACAGGAGCCTTTGACATAAAGGCAAAGACGGCTGAAGAATAATGAAATTGCTCTGTATCGATTACAATGTCGGCATTCATGCGTTGGAGCCGGAGAAATAGAGAAATTGGCTTCTCATCATATAACAAGACTTCATCAAAAAGACTCGTCATAGATGCAATAGCTTTATTTCTTCTTTCACCAAGCAATGAAATCTTAATAGACGGAAAGACGCGCTTCAGTCTTGCTACAACAGGGAGCAGCATTACAAGATCACCGATCCCCCCAGGTCGAATGAATAAAACATGACGGATATTGGCATGTGATATTTCCACAAATGGAGGTCCATCGGTATGCCAAAAATTCCACCATCCCAAGATCCAGGCAAAACTGCCCCCAATAAGGCGGTCAACAATCTTGAGAATCTGAGTGGAAATTTTCAAATTTCAGCTCCAAAACCTAAGCTTAGAATTTGTTTCGAGGTTTCCTCGGTATTCTAATATTACACTGATACAAAATGAAACTGAAAGAAAAAATATCAGAGCCCAGAACCAGAGGACTGATAATTCTGGCATTTTCCTCTGAACATCAGATGTTAGAAGAAGGGAATCGTGATATTGCTCTTCATCGACTTCGGCAACCACAAAAATTGGATAGTTTCTATATAGCGATCCCAATGGGACTCTGACCCCAAATTCCTGAATATGAATTGAGCTGTCGCCTTTCAGGTTAACACTAAAAGAATTGGGATCTACCTGAACAGGATCCTCGCTCAACGCCCTCAAGAATACTGTTTTGTCCTTTATCTCAAGATTTTTAAGGCTAAGTTTGAAATTATATTTTCCAGCACTCCCTGAAGAATCTATTTTCCCAAAGATACGAGAATACCTAGTGTCACCAAATTCGAGCAGTTTCACTGAAAGTGTATTATAAGAAGAGGAATCTTCATCTAAAAATCTGGTTCTTAAAATGACAGGATATTTCCCTGATTTATTTGGAATATACTTTGGAGCCAATTCGAATACTTTTTCTTCTTTTGCTGAAAGGGAATCCAAAAGTGGTAGAGTCAGGTCATTTCCATGGAAATTGATCGTAGTCTTAATCTCCTTGATGCCAGATTCCCCGTTGTTCCGAATTCGCACCCTTAGACCCGAGTTCCAATCCCCAGATACTCTCTCAACTGAGACCGTACACAAATCAGCGTTTGCAAAAAGTGCTGAGGGCAATAGAGTGAAGATGAATATGGCAAGCTTTAAAATAACTTTAAGGAGCAACGCTTTGTTGCTGATGTGCAATCGAAAAGACATAATCAATAGCAAAAATATAAAAACCCTGGACGAACCCTTAGCTTAAGTATACTACTAGAATAACGACCAAGTCACCCTATGAAAGGGGTCTGTTTAGAAGAGAGGGTTTCCAATTATGTTGACAATTTTCAGAAAGCAATTTCTTCCCCTATTTCTTGTTTTACTTTCCTCTTTATTAAATTGCATGGCTTTCGCTGGAACTATTTCAATTACAAGCACTCTAAAATTTGAGGAAAAAGACGGTAAGAAAATCCTGGTCGCTCAAATCAAAAACAGTGGAAATGAATCTGCGCAAGACGTTCAGGCTCATATTCAATTTTTAGATATGGATTTATCCGGCCCGAAATGGGAGAGCTTAGGAGCCGGGAAAGAAGAAATTGTCAGTTGGGACCTTCCTGTAATGTCTGTAAAGAATGGCCGCTATCCTGCTGTCTTGACTGTGGAGTTTAGCGATCTCAATTCATACCCCTTTAGCGCAGTCAACGTACGAAGTCTTGAAATCGGGCAAGCCGATCCTCCACGAGTCTTTGGCAAACTTGATAGTGTATCAATAACCAATGAAGGTGAATTCAATTTTATGCTAAAAAATCTCGAGCCGGTTGCAAAAAAAATCAAAGTCACTCTGGTAAGGCCAAAGGAGATAAATATAGAACCGGGAGAATTTGAACTTGAATTAGGAGAAACTAATGCTCCTATAAGTAAAACCATTAAAGTTAGTAATTTCTCTGCACTTCCTGGAGCAATTTATCCAATATTTGCCATAGTTGCGTATGATTCTGAGACAACTCATGATACGATCGTTTTGCGCTCTAACATACAAATGTCACAAGACTCAAACAGTTACAGCACACTAATTTGGCTTCTTGGTCTCGTTGCGATATTTCTCTTAATATTTTGGCTCTTAACGAGAAAGGGGAAATCCCAACAAAAAAATTAGCCAATTCATTGAATTTCTCTTAACAGATCATTAAATCTTTGCAGAGCATGACTCACTAATGATGGATCCAAGCCTCCAGCTTGTGCGAAGTCTGGTCGGCCACCTCCTTTTCCATGGGCAGCTTCAGCAGCTTTTTTTACAATACTTCCCACATGAATTTTCTTGCTTAGGTCTCCAGTAACTCCTGCGATAAGTACACCGCTCAACCCAACTGCGCCCGACAATGCTACAACACCAGATTTAATCCGGGAACGTACGTCATCTACTATACCTCTCAGGGTGTCAACATCAACGTCGTCGACTCGTTCAACGACTATCTTCAATCCTGACGGAAGCATTTGCACCTTCGAAGCTATTTCCTCTGCCATTGTACTAATATAACGAGCGCGCATAGATTCTAATTCTTTTTCTAAAGATTTTATCCTTGCCAGTGCCTTTTCCACTTTTTCATAGAGCCCTGATGCCTCCCCTTTTAAAAGGTCTGCAATTGCCGCTCGTTCTGCACGTTCTGAAAGCACTGTCTCAATAGCACCTTGTCCGGAATAGCATTCTATTCTTCTAATGCCTGCAGCAATTCCGCTGTCAGATGCAATAAGGGCAAGTCCTATATCTCCACTTTGTCTGACATGAGTACCGCCACAAAATTCAAGTGAACAGTCTCCCATTTTGACAATTCGAACAATATCTCCGTATTTCTCCCCGAAAAGAGCTATTGCCCCAAGTTGTTTAGCTTCTTCAATTGGAAGAATTTTTGTTTCCACCACATGATTTTTACGGATTTCTTCATTAATAAAATATTGAATTGCCAACAACTGTTCATTACTAAGTGCCTCAAAATGAGAATAGTCAAAGCGAAGAGATCTTTCATCAACCCGAGAGCCTGATTGCCTTACATGCTCCCCCAAAACTTGTTTCAAGGCTGCCTGTAACAAGTGGGCAGTGGAGTGGTTCGCCATTATTTTCTTTCTACGAGCAGCATCCACTTTGAGAATGGCCTTCGCGCCCTTTTTCTTTTCTGAAAAGACTCCATCTACAAGCCTAGAAACATGTACGTAATAAGCGTCTTGAATTTTCTGCGTATCCAGAACTTCCAGCCTTGCATCATCAAAATGTATTATACCTGTGTCACCGACTTGGCCTCCAGACTCTGCATAGAAAGGGGTAGAATCAAATATTAAATTAAAAATTTGCTTTGCATCTTGCTTTCTATCTCTACCTTCATTCAGTAGAATCTCAACCAATTTGGATTCCGACTCCAAGCTTTCATAACCTAGAAACCTTGTTTTTTCACCATCAATCTTTATGTTTGAGAAACTGATATTCTGCGCTTTTCTATCTTCTCTTGAACGGCTCCGTTGCTCTTCCATTGCTTTATGGAAAGCTGCATGATCAACTGTTTTACCATATGCCTTCAGTGCATCCTCTGTTAGATCAAGAGGGAAACCATATGTATCGTGCAATAAGAAGGCCGTCTCCCCTGAAAAATGTGCAGTGCTTCCAAGTTTTTCAACTTCTCGAATAAGAACAGACATTCCCGCTTCAAGAGTCTCATGAAATTTTCTTTCTTCTGCATCAGCAACCTTTTTTATAAACTCAGCTTTCTCTCTAAGAACAGGGTAAGTATCCTCAAATATGCGAATAACGGTATCAATAGTATGTACAAAGAAAGGTTCCTTGAAATTTAAGATTCTTCCGTGTCGAACAGCACGCCGAAGGATTCTTCTAAGTACATAGCCACGTCCATCGTTACTTGGATTGACACCGTCTGCGATTAGAAAAGCTACCGCTCGCGAATGATCGGCTATTGCTCGCATGGCGACATCACGCGCATAGGCAACATCTTTCTTAAGATCCATTATTTTATATGAAGAACCGTCATATTTGAATCCAGAGAGATCCTCACACGTTGCTATGATTGGACATACCAAGTCACAGTCGTAATTTGAATGCACACCTTGCAATATCGAAGCAATGCGTTCCAACCCCGCACCCGTATCAATTGAAGGCTTCGGAAGAGCTTCAAGCCTTCCATTTTGCAAGCGCACATATTGCATGAACACAAGATTCCAGATTTCAAGAAAAGAGCCATCGTCTTCCCGAAAAACTTTTTCAGTTTGCCTGGAAGAATCCTTATCAATGAAATAGTGAATCTCAGAACATGGGCCACACGGTCCAGTCTCCCACATTGCCCAAAAATTATCCTTTTCCCCCAAACGCAGAATTCTTTCCTTTCGAACGTCTGTATTCTTAGCCCAAAGGCTCGCTGCTTCGTCATCCTTTTCGAAAATCGTGACCCAGAGGCGCGACTTGTCCAGCTGAAGGACTTCAGTAACAAAATCCCAAGCAAATTTAATAGCATCTTCTTTGAAATAGTCTCCAAAAGAAAAATTTCCCAGCATTTCAAAAAAAGTATGATGCCGGGCGGTAACTCCAACATTTTCAAAGTCATTATGTTTTCCGGAAACACGCACACATTTTTGGCAGGTGGTTGCCCGCTTATAGGGTCTTTCTTCTGCTCCGATGAAGATTTCCTTAAACTGATTCATTCCAGCATTGGCAAAGAGAAGGGTTGGATCGTTTTGCGGTACGAGAGGGGAGCTATCTACTACTTGATGACCCTTTGATTTAAAATAATCCAGAAAAGCTTGTCTGATTTGAGCACCTGTATAAATTTTTGACATCATTAAACCATTATGAATCGGGCTTGCTTAAAATCTCGCAGCATATCCCACAAATATGCTGATATATAGAATTTAGCATATTAACATAGTCTGGCGCAGGATGCTAAGTTGCATGAATTGGCCGTTAATTTATCCGAACTATTTCTTCCCCGCCTTCGGCTAACTGCTTCACCGACTTCTGAGATTTCGATTCGGTTAGCGGAAAGAACAGAAAACCAGTTAGCGGAGTCAGAAAGGCTGTTTTCAGTCTTACCCTGGTTATTGTCTACATATTTTGCGGAAGAAGATATAGAGACAAAAAACAAAGAAAGACATAGGTGTAGCGAGGAGTTAAAGATAAAGAATTGTCAAAGAATTTTTAAGACTGGGAAAATGAATCAATGTGAATTGACGAGGCTCTATGGTCTACGTAGAGGAGCGATATGAGACACTGGTTGCAGGTTTATGGAACGATAAAGGTTTATGTAGCAATTACACCCATAATAGAGGCAGAAAACATATCCTTTGTGTGGAAGAGACCGACTATTTCCCTTGTTTAGGGAAAAGGACTTACTGATTAAGCACAAAAAACGCTTTAGAAAGACGACGTACTTAAATCACCAATATGCTCTATAGCACACAACTATATCAAAGACTTGGTAATAGACGACACAAATCAGGTATTTGTCTGTAGTATCACCTATGTGTCATTACGGACAGGGTTTGCCTAGCTGTTCCTTGTAACAGATGCTTATTAAAGAAAGATAGAGGGAGATTCTGGTATTTCATTAAGCTTTAATAAATCTAAGAAAGGCCCCAAGGAATAATTTTCCATTCTGACAGAGAAGTTGCCAATATTGTTGGCATCAATACATTGAACAATTAAACCAATATGGTCTTAGTTCGAGCATGACTAGGGAGTCTTACTGCTATCAAAATGCAATAAAAATTTACAGTACTAAGAGAAGACGCTGGAGTCTGAACCTTCAAACTCCCAATTTTGTTTACGCTCCCGCTGCTTAATAGGAATTATGTAGCCGTTTTAGTCATTGCGAGGGTACATAGTGCCTGTGTGGCAATCTCTCGTGAAGTACTTATACATGAGATTGCCACGCCCCTTGCTACGCTCGGTGCTCGCAATCACGTTAAAGTCTCTAACCTTACCCCTCCCCCCGAAAAACCGACACGGAATTAATAACATGTGGATATATCCCTCCCTTTATACTACTACTGATTGTAGACAGTATTTAGGACTTGATAGTAAGCCAGAGCAGCTGAGTCAGTTAGCAGCGAAGCGGACGGCAGAAAGTGGAAATGAAACGCCCCTGCCTTTAAGCTTC
>JAAZON010000524.1 GCA_012797725.1 SAR324 cluster bacterium
ATCTGAGTTAAATCATTTGTCCCAAATGAGAAGAATTCAGCGGTCTTGGCCATTTCATCACCAAGGAGGCATGCGCGAGGAATTTCAATCATGGTGCCGTATTTACATTCGACTCCAACACCCATCTCTTTTTCGACTTCTTCCTCAACTCTATCGAAGATCTTCTTTGTGATCTCGAGTTCTCCGGCAGCGCAAGTGACTGGAACCATAAGCTCCGGATAAGCTTTCTTGCCTTCCTTTATGAGTTCAGCCGTCGCTTCAAAGATCGCTCTAATTTGCATCTCCGTAACTTCCGGATAGGTAATTCCCAGACGAACACCTCTATGTCCCATCATTGGATTAGTTTCATGAAGAAGTTCGCCTCTCCTCTTTATATCTTCTGTCGAGATACCAAGAGCCTTTGCAAGTTCTGCTTGTTTTGCTTCTCCCTGTGGAACGAACTCGTGGAGCGGAGGATCGAGCAAGCGGAATGTAACTGGAAGCCCTTCCATCGCTGCAAGAGTATTTTTAATATCTCGCTTAACAAAGGGGAACAACTCTTTAAGAGCTGTCCTCCTTTCTTCGAGAGTTTTACTCAGGATCATCTTTCTAAGCAGAAAGAGAGGTTCATCAGAACCCTTGCCATAGAACATATGCTCTGTTCGGAAAAGCCCAATACCTTCGGCTCCGAACTCTCTTGCAATACGCGCATCCTCCGGAGTATCCGCATTCGTTCGAACACCCATTGTGCGATATTTATCAACAAGTTTCATATATTGTTGAAAACGAGGATTCTCTGTGGCATCAACCATGCTCAGAGCACCCTCATAAACACGCCCCCTGGTTCCATTCAAGGTCAAAACATCTCCTTCCTTGAAGATTTTTCCTCCGACTGTCATTGTCTTCTTTGTGAAATCAATCTCAATGCCAGCGGCTCCTACGATACAACACTTGCCCCATCCGCGAGCGACAAGTGCGGCATGACTAGTCATTCCGCCACGTGCCGTTAAAATGCCGAGCGCAGCTCTCATACCTTCAACATCTTCCGGATTGGTTTCTTCTCGAACCAAAAGAACCTTCTCGCCGCGTTGAGTCCATGCGACAGCATCTGCTGCACTAAAGACAATCTTCCCACATGCACCGCCAGGCCCAGCTGGAAGACCGGTAACAATAGGCTTTGTCGCCTTTTCCGCATTAGGATCAACAACCGGATGCAAGAGTTCATCTAGCTGATGGGGCTCAACTCTTAAGACTGCTGTCTTTTCGTCAATAAGCCCCTCTTCAAGCATGTCCATAGCCATGTTCAAAGCTGCTGTTCCAGTCCGTTTCCCGTTGCGGCATTGCAGCATATAGAGCTTCTTTTCTTGGATAGTAAACTCGATATCCTGCATATCTTTGTAATGCTGTTCTAGCCTTGTTCGAAAGTCATAAAGCTGCTTGTAAAGATCGGGCATCTCTTTCTCAAGAGACGGCAAATCTTTATTTTGCTCATTCTTGGTAGCTTCATTAATTGGATTTGGAGTCCTGATACCAGCTACAACATCTTCACCTTGAGCATCAACTAACCATTCTCCATAGAACTTATTCTCACCTGTCGCAGGATTCCTGGAGAAAGCAACACCCGTTGCAGAATTCTTTCCCATATTTCCAAAGACCATGCTCTGCACGTTTGTTGCAGTGCCCCACTCGTGTGGTATGCCTTCAATCTGGCGATAAGCAACCGCTCGACGGCCATTCCAACTCTTGAACACAGCACCGATCCCACCCCAGAGCTGCTCTTGTGGATCATCTGGAAAATCTCTTCCTAAGACTTCTTTTATGCGCTTCTTGAATGCATCGCAAAGGCTAGACAGATCATCTTCCGTTAAATCAGTATCAGATTTATACCCCTTGCTCTTCTTAAGTTCATGCATAATGCCTTCAAGTTGTATTCGAATGCCCTTGCCTTCTTCAACTTCAAGGTCTTCCGCCTTTTCCATAACTACATCGGAGTACATCATTATAAGGCGGCGATAGGCATCCCAAACGAAACGTGGGTTATTGGTCTTCTTAATAAGACCTGGGATAGTCTTTGAGCAAAGACCCACATTTAAAACTGTCTCCATCATACCAGGCATAGATTTACGAGCACCACTTCTGCATGAAACAAGAAGAGGGTTTTCTGGGTCGCCAAATTTCATTCCCATTGCGGACTCAACCTTCTTCAAGGCTTCAGCCACCTCAACTTTCAAAGAGTCAGGAAACTTCCGGCCTTCTTCAAAGTAGCGTGTGCAAAAATCAGTTGTAATTGTAAAACCTGCAGGAACCGGCAATCCGATTTTTGCCATTTCTGCAAGGTTAGCTCCCTTGCCGCCAAGCGTATTCTTCATGCTGGCATCGCCTTCAGTCCCATTAGGGCCAAAATAATACACGTATTTAGTAGTCATAATTGAATCCTTCAAAACAATTGAATCAAAAACTCATATCCCCAGCCGTTAATCTGAACGGCCTTTCGCTTTACACATGAAGGGCTAAATATTAAGTTGAATAGCACTCCATATATTTATGGCATACCCATTAACAATATGCCTGAAAAAGCTAACAATCCGAACTCTTTCAGTCAAGCAGCTCTATGCTATGGCAATTCCCTGTAATTGGGAATCCACTCTAATTTTCTGAATGAAATCCAGACTATCAACACTGAGACGAGGACTTAAAGAAGCCGTTACTGATTTTGCCTGACTCTGAGCCAAGCAATTTTGTTGGGCGCTCTAATTTCTTAAACCATCAGTCCGCAGATAAACGACGTTTGTGTGTCGCCATTTATGGACCTAACAAGCTCAAAGCCTAGATGATCCAAGTCTTTGACAAAGAAGACTTCTCAGTGTCCTACAAAAGATTGTGCCTTTCCTCTAGTCAGCCAGTTGCTAGAATTAAGGTGCTTTATTATGTCTTCTAATGACTGTTAGCTTAAGTCAAGAGTATCAGTACTTAGAGGAACTAAATCGAATAAGCTCTTCCGAAAAACATAACAGATCTAAAGAAATCAAGTTTCAAGGAATGCGGCAAAAATTCTGGCAAACAGTATATGTGGAAAAGAACTAGAGCCTTTCTTTGGCATATTATTAAAAATTATCTCTTTTTTTTAATATTGCTGTCGTTTCTTGCGCTGTCAGCTTATTTGATTAGATCTAACATTGACTCATCTTTTCTCACAAAATGGCGCGATTTTTATATTTTAGGACTAAGTCCGCCTCGGAGCCTTTTAAATTATTATCCCCCTTTCTTCTCTATCGGATTATTAATTTTGCTAATTGGAAGCATCTGCCTAATTGTTCTCGGAAAGTCAAAGTCACTCGACCCATCTACCATTCAAAGGAAACCAGCCAAAAAGGGAAAACTCGCTCGAATCCCCCTATTTGTGATGATACTTCTTTCAATTTCTGCGGTGCTAACAGAATATTTCAGTCCAAGGCAAACTCTTTTAATTTATCTATCCTCTTTGCTTCTGTGTTTCTGCATCTATGTCTATAGTGAGAGTAAATGGTGGGTTACCCTCACAAGCAAGGCCTTGAGAGATCCAAACTTCATTGGATTTGTAATTCTTTTTTTTGTCGGATGCGCCCTTTATGGCTCCACCCTAACAGCTTCGATTTACGCACTTTGGGGCGATGAAGGAGAACATTTCGAAGTTGCAAGACAACTCTTAGAACGAAATCGCATGGACCCCTGGTTTTGGAATCTGGGAGCTTTCCTTGAGCATCCTCTGCTTGCTTCATACTATATAGTGGCCTTCCTTGAAATACTCGGGCGTTCAGTATGGAGTTGGAGGATGAGCGCTGTTTTTGCCTCGCTCATATCTCTTTTCCCCTTGGCGGCATTTTTGTACCTAAGTTCTGGAATCAGGGCTGCCTGGATCGGCACAATCGTTTTTGTTTTTGCATATTACAATTACCAGTTCTCCCACATAGGTTACAACAACAACCTCCTCATCCCAGGTATTTTATTCCCCCTTGCATGTGCAT
>JAAZON010000525.1 GCA_012797725.1 SAR324 cluster bacterium
CAGGATATCGAGCTGATTTTTCCCTCCATCTCCAAGAATGTGATAGTCTAGTTTTACTGCGTTTATATTATGCGGAATGAAATTACCAGCCTCAAATTGAATATTAGCATCTAGCTCTTTAAGAGCCATTCTAGGAACTTTAATTTTCTTCGTGAAAACACTAGGTGCTGGAACGGCGGTGCTTACTCTTCTATCAAAAACTCCATTTGTTTCTATAAGACTTAGAATAGCCTCTGAGACTTTTGCAGCACTAACAATGATATTATTGGAAAAGATATCGCCTCTTAAAGGCGCAAGCCCCACAAAAAGAAGTTTTGCTGGTTCGGAGCTTAGGTCTAAACCAACCAGTTTTACTGAACTTCCTCCTATATCAAGCCCAACCAGAGCTTCCTTTTTTCTAGAGAACAGGTCTTTTAACCCCATAAGCTAATAGCAATCCTAAGCTTTTTATAATTGCAAAGGCCTCTTATCTCTTGTAGCGACTTAAAAAAATCGCACTTGTTAGCCAATGCCTTTCATTCTCAAGTGAATCAGCAGTCTACAATTCATATCATGCTGTTAAATCCCAAGATCTGCAATCATTAAGTTTTTCTCAGCCTTGGAAGGGTCTAAAAATAAAACATTAATTAAATTTTGAAATTCCAAAGCCATTCAAAATCAAGAACCTTGTCTTTTTGCTTAATATTCTGTCGGTACTTCTCACTTCTTAGAAATCCAGGATAGTATTTGCGAGACTTTAGTTAAATCCTTAAGCTAAGAAAGCATGGCCCAAGTAGCATCAGTCATTCTGCCCCCTCTTGAGGAGGCCTACTCTTACCTAATACCAGCCGAGCTTTGTGGAAAAATTGTATTTGGCTCCAGGGTTGAAGTTCCTATTGGAAAGCGTAGTGCAAGAGGATTTGTTGTTGCCGTTGATCTTCAATATCAGAAAGATCCCGCTGACAAATTCACTCTCAGAGCAATAACACGACTATTATATGACAGCCCATGTTTCAATGAAGAGCAATTTCGTTTCTTTAACTGGATTGCGGATTATTACGGTGAGAACTTAAGCCGAGTTTTCGAAATCGGTATTCCTGAGATTGCTCCAAGGAAATTCAGTCGCTCAGTTGAACTTCTTCCTAAAAAAGACTCAACTCCGAAAGGAACTGTTCAAAAGAAAATTCTTTCAATAATAGAGAAAGAAGGGGGTATTCTTAGTTATTCAAGTATAATTGAAATTTTCAAAAATGCTTCTTCTTCTCTAAAAAGCTTGGAGACCCAAGGTTTTATAAGAATTCTTAGCACGGAGATAAAAGATCAACATTTGCATCATGGTCATGCACCCGATTGGGCGAAACGAGAAATTAAACTGAACCCCGAACAAGATCACGCACTCGATCAAATTCTTCAAGCATGGAAAAATAGAGAATTTAAGCCATTTTTGCTATATGGAATCACAGGAAGCGGTAAAACTGAAGTCTATATCGAAGCACTGCGTCATGTTAGAGATGCCGGGCAAGGAGTCTTTGTGATTGTTCCCGAAATTGCTCTCACTCCTCAACTGATAGATCGATTCCGGGCACGACTTGGAAACGAGATTGCCGTATTACACAGTGCCATGAGCAAGAGGGCACGGTGGGATTCGTGGCTTGCTCTCCTCGAGGGTCGAAATACTATTGCAATTGGAGCTAGATCCGCCGTATTTGCCCCAATAAAAAATCTGGGCTTGATTGTTGTTGATGAAGAACACGATGCTTCATTTAAGCAAGGGGAGAATCTTCGCTATAACGCAAGAGATCTTGCTGTTCTTCGAGCTAAACTGAACAATTGCCCAGTTGTGCTTGGCTCAGCCACTCCATCTCTTGAGTCTTTTTCACATTCAGAAGAGAAGAAGTACGCTTACCTGGAGCTTCCTTCAAGGCATAGTGTTTCTTTTCTTCCTAGCGTGGAAATTGTCGATTTAAACTCCATAAAACCGTGGATGATGCCAACAAAAAACATTTCACCTCAACTTCTTCAAGCACTAAAGGATATCCAACTAGATGATTCACAAGCATTTATTCTATACAACAGAAGAGGTTTTGCTACCTTTTTACAGTGCGATAAATGTAATGAAGTGCTGGAGTGTCCGCATTGCAGCGTGACTCTGACTTATCATCAAAATTCCAACTCTTTGCTATGTCATTACTGCAACTATTCAACGATACCACCTTCTATGTGTAATAAATGCCCTAAGGAATGTCTGGAACGAAACAATAATGAACCAGGTACATTTGTTCGTAGAGGCGCTGGGACTGAAAAAGTATTGGAGGAAATACAGGGACTGCTCCCCCATTTAAGCGTCGAGCGTCTGGATAGAGATGCGGTAGAGAACCTCGCGCATTACAGGAAAATCCTAACCAAAGTGCGGGATGGTGAGACAAAAATTCTGGTCGGCACCCAGATGATAGCAAAAGGCCATGATTTGCCAAATGTCACACTTGTTGGAGTGATCGATTGTGACGTTGGGCTTCATTTCCCGGATTTTCGAGCCTCAGAACGCGTTTTTCAGCTACTAACTCAAGCTTCAGGCCGAGCTGGACGAGGCGATAAGCCTGGCAGGGTTATACTCCAAACGCGAGTACCCCATCATCCAAGTCTTCAAAAAACTCTAACTCATGACTTTCCGGGTTTTGCTCGTCTAGAACTAAAGAACCGCAAAGCCTTGCGTTACCCTCCCTTTACTCGCCTCCTGCGTATTGTTGTGGCTTCACTAGACCAACGAATTCCACCAAACACATTGCTTCGTTATAAAGAAGTGCTCTTCAGATATCGAGACTGCTATCATTCTGACTTAAGCATACTTGGCCCAGCTCCTGCCCCGCTTGCGAAAATAAAGACCCTATGGCGCTGGCATATGCTCCTAAAAAGCGGAAGTCCCACTATTCTCAATCAATGTATTCATATGCTTAGAGAAGTAAAAGCCTCTTCAAAGAAGGCAAGGATTATTTTCGACATGGATCCTCAGGATATGCTTTAGATTGGGACTGCGTATTCTCAATTTCAATGCTTGCTCCATTAATTTCCGTTCATAGACTCGGAAAGGCAACCCGCTGAATCAGTAAGGCAGAAAAGCTGAGCCAGATGGCCAACAGCCGTCAAACAAGCTGCGGCGAAGGGGGAAAAATGGAGGGGTATTTTATACGAGATCCCCCCTGCCTCCCACGTGTTGACAGACCGATAGTTTTCGGAATCTGATTCAGACAGCCGGCAAGCAGTTAAGCAGAATGCAGAAAGTGCGTATCACCACGAGGAACTTTTAATCCCTTCACAATCTCCGGGATAATTCCCCCAAATGAGCCATTTGACATCATAACGATAACATCACCTACTTTTGCCTTTGAAATAATGTGGTCTTTCAGTGCCACATAGTCAGGAAGCATGTCAGCCTCAATTCCCTGCTTTCTCAACGTAGCGCAGATATCTGAAACATCGAGTAGCTCAACTCCGGTATCATTATGCCTTGGAACGACGTTACTTATAGCGACAATATCCGCATGGGATAAAGCATTAATATATTCGTTTTGAAAAATCTTGCGCCTTGACGTGTTTGATCTCGGCTCAAAAACTACAAAAATCCTATGCTTTGGATAGGCCTCCCTTATTCCTTCCAATGTTTTGAGAACAGCTGTTGGATGATGCGCGAAGTCTTCGATTATGACAATTCCATTAGAACTACTCCGCACTTCTTGTCTTCTTTTAACACCGGTAAATCTTCCGATTGCTTCAAGAACTTCCTGTGACGCCAAGCCATATAACTGGCATACCCCAAAAATAGCCAAAGCATTTTGGGCATTATAATTACCAGTCAAACGCAATGTTCCAGTATAATTGCGACCATTAGGATCTCTGAATTCAAAAATATGCACACCATCACTTTGCCTGCATTTTAGCAGTGCATAGTCACTCTCCTTGCATCCATATGTTAACAAAGTACCTCTCCATCCAGCCCTCCATTCAGCAACAAGTTCCTTCATTAGTGAAGTTTCGTCACATACAAGCACTCGACCGGAAATAGGCATATTACATACGAGTTTTGTAAATTCTTTTTTAATGCTTTCTAGATCTTTATAGATATCCGCATGATCAAATTCCACCGATGTTACAATCAAAGTATCTGGGCGATAAAACGAAAACTTTGGACACTTCGCAAAAAAAGCACTGTCATATTCGTCTCCTTCAACAATTGACAGAGATCCAGTCCCAACATGAAGACTTGACTCAAGCTGCAAAGCTTCACCCCCAAGAAACCAGGATGGATTTGTTCCTAAACTATCAAGAACAAACGCTCCTAGAGCTGTGGTAGTTGTCTTTCCATGAGTTCCAGAGATAACTATAGAGTGCCGGTCTTTAATCACCAATTCTGAAAGGAGTTTTGGGAAAAACGAGTAAGAATATCCTTTTATTTCTACTTCTTGAACCTCAGGATTTTCATAGCGAATGGCGTTCCCAATTATAACCAAATCAGGATTAGCTGAAATATTTTCAGCCTTGTATCCATGCTTTAATTTAACAGAAGATCTTTTCAAAAGCCCACCCATTGGTTCCCAAAAATCGGTGTCACTGCCTGAAACTTCATACCCTTTCTCTACAAGTAAACAAGCAAGCTGGGCCATTGCTACTCCACTTACTCCAATTACATGAATTTTAGCTCCTGCAGTAAGTGCACTTAGTGAAGTACTTCTATTGACCTGGAAATAGTTCTTTGGCATCAGGAGGCAAATTTTTCATAGAGTTGCGCATACTCAATATCCAGAGCATCGTATCTTTGCTTCATTATAAAGTATTGCTCGCTCATTTGTTCAATTTCAGTAAGAAGAGATGTTATTTGCTCTTGCGACTGTAAAAGCTGTCGTTTCATTTTTTCCATTTCAGTCTGCGCTTGGATGTTCCCTTCGAGCTCTTGCATTAATTTATCAAGCTGCTCCATTGAGTTTCCGAGCTGCTCTTTTAACTGATCGTTCTTTTTTGATAGTTCCTGCTCTTTTTTATTTAGAATTCGAAGCTCTTCCTTGGCCTCTAAACCACTGGCCTCTAACTCTCTCTCTATTTCTTCTAGATCCCTGAGCCTTTCCTCGACCGTTTCCAATTCCGCTTGAGTAATAGTAACACGGCCACGTTCGACCTTTACCGCTTCTCTGAGGGAATTAATCGACGCAACGTGTCCTCCTAGCAGTTTTGGGTCAACCATCTGGGCGTTCATCTCATCAATTTCTGCACTTAAGTTTCGTCGAGCCTCAAGTTCATTTTCTAGAGTTCTTATTATGTTGGTACCAACATTTTGTTTCCCACGAGCCAGGAAATATAAAAGCCCTGTTATTAGTGTTGCTTCAATGATTCCTATGACTACCATTAGAACCATAAATTACTATGCTCCTTCTCCGTCTTTTTCTTCACGACTCTCGTCTTTTGGTTCCTCGGTCTGATCGGGGGAATCCTCGCTCAAGAGGCTAGTCAATTCAGCATCTATATCTGAAATATCAGCCGAAGCTGTCTTTTTTTCCTCTTCATTTCCAGCTATCGAGTCTGCGGTTTCTTCACCTTCAGGTTTCGCTTCCCCCTCAGCACTTAATTCTTGATCGCTTATAATATGAGGGATGGATCCTTCGAAGCGTGGGTCATCAAGATTTATTTCAACTTGCTGGCTTCTAGATCTTAAGCTTTCAATACCTGCTGAAAATAAACTTATAGGTGTAAATACAGGCATAGTTTCTGCATCACCCGATTGAACCTTTCTAAGAAGCATGAACCCAAAGAAACCAGCTACACAGTTTACAACAGTCATTAACAGTATAGGAATTAAATGCGATGGTGGGGCTGGGGGTTTCTTTTCTTCAACGAAAACAGCTTCTCCCACTTGCTCACCTTCCGAAGAGGCTTTCTTCGTGTACTGAATTGGAGCTGTCATTTCTTGAGCTGTTTTCCCCTTTGCCCCCGTAGCTAGTACCACTGCCTTCATTTCGTATTTACCGGGTGCAGGCAGTGCAAACTCATCAATTTCATAAACAAAAGGATCTTGAGCTACAGCCTTCATGGGAAGAATCATTTCTTGGTTCTTTTCATTGGTAGCTAAGAGATTGACTAGCAGTGTTTTGAATGCTTTAGCATCATCTGAGAGTTGCACACGAATTATATCTCGATCTCTATATGCATTTGGATCTTCCGGTTTTTTGTGCTTTTTCTCCTCCCCACCAGTTTTCTTTTCTTGCATTTCCATAATAGTGCGAAGAGCCTGAGATTCTGCTTTTTTATGATAAATGGATAACGCGATAAAAGGCGGTTTGACCCTAAATGGCATTTGTTGATTTCTCTCAAAAGTTGGCCCTCGAGCCACCACACGTAGCTTATAATCTCCCACTTGAGAAATAGTGATCTCAGAAGAGAAAATAGCGTCTTTCGCTTCCTTATCTCCATGAGTTCCATCATCATAAAGCTGCCCCTTTGCTACTGGTTCAGAAATACGATCCGTGGGGGTAATGAAAAATGCATACTGAACAACGCCTGCCATTTCAGGCAAGACTACAGGTTTTTGAGAATCATAAAGGCGAACCTGCAATAAAACTTTCTCACCTGCATTTATCGAGGGAGACCAATCTGTTACGAGTTTCAGATTTGTTAGAACTGTTGCAAATCCATCGGTAGATGCAATGCCCGAAACCTGCCAATTACCAGGCATTGGACTTAAGACTGTCACTACATCGAAATTCTCGCCTCCAAACCACCTTAGGCCAGGCTCCTGACTTTCTTGTGAAAGTATGCTCCCATCTGGGCGTATTAAAGAAGCCGACGAATTTTTCTCTCTATTTATATAAAAGGTAGCCTCTCTTATATCTTCATCAATTTGAAATCCAGCCTTGGTAAGAGGAACTAGTTGAGGCTTTTTAACAGCAAGAAACAAATCTGCGTATGAGCTGTGAATTTCGTCCGGATTTTTAGCGTACCAATTAATACCACCTGTCCCAACTGCAATCTCTTTTAGGAGTTCCCTGTCAGCTTGCTCACTAAAAGCCAGAGTATAGAACTTTATCCCTATACTCCTTGCGTACGGAATTGTTTGCTCCATAAGATTCTGAGTTAGAGCTTCTAAAGATCCCAATTTTGGATCAGGCTCAAACTTGCCATCAGATAGAAGAATAACAACCTGACTTGCATGTTCTCGAAAATTCGTTTCAAAGAGTTCAGTTGCCTTTTTTGCTGCTGCCAGTATGTCAGTATAAGCTCCTTTTTCTCCAACACTATCTATGTTCTTAGCTATACTTTCTATTTGTTTGGGATCAAACGGGCTAAGCGGTCTAATTACTTTTGCTTCCTCAGAGAATTCCACTATGGCAAGGCGATCTCCTTCCTTTAAAAACCTGGAAAATAATTTAGCCCCTTGGTTACGAAGATGATTGGGATCTGTCAGAAGCATACTGCCTGATGCGTCAAGCATTAAAATTGCATCAATAGACTCTTCGCTTTCTGGAGGTGGGAGAGGATCCTCGGCACTTGCTGTAACTGAAGAGAAAAGGGCAACAATACTCAAAGATAGCAGCATTGCTCTTAGGACATAGCACGCAAAAAAAACTGGCAATTTATTCTTTGCACTTTTCGGTAGTGACATCTAAAGCATCTGTCTAAATTAGAACCAAAAACAAAACAACGTATACGACGCATATCTTAATACGAATCTATCACTTAATAACAGCCTGGATTTTTTTGTTTATTGCCAAGTATTGGCATTTTCGAGCAAAAAGAAGGCCAAAATAGAGTCGGTTTTGTCAAATCAAAAAGGGCGCTAGAATAGTGCCATGAGAAATATAACCTGGCTAGTTTTCGCCCTTTTCTCGCTAATATCCATAACAGCTCCTGCCTCTTTTGCAGTGGATGTCCCTTTCCTGAGTTCGTCATTTGGACACCTAAATGGCTTCCTGATTCTGATTAATGCGGCACACATGCCACCTACCGAGCTTGCGGCTGCGAAGGGCAGTTGTGTTGAATTCAGAGTCAGAATGCTGAGAGCGGATGCAGTGAGCTGTTAAGCAGACTGCAGTTCGCGGAAGCAAAAAGAGCCAGCATTTTCCTTGCAGGCTCTTCTTGCTTTTGCTCAAACTGCATTCTTTATTAGGCAATGAAGTTGAGCTGCTGCCTTATCAAGCACCGCCCATGCTTCAGAGTCTTCAAGATTAGCAAGAATCAATATTGCCTGACACTCTCTAAGTGATCCACGAGCTATTGAAAAGAATCTTAGTTGGTCTTTCCTTGAGTCCTTGCCCCGGCCTTCGCCCAAGTTGAGCACTACTGAAGAAGCTGCTCGCGAGAGCTGCTCTTTTAAGGTGCCGCAAAGTTTTAGCGTCAGGCTTAGGCGGTAAAAAGACACCGCGGTATTAAATGTTCTGAAATCTTTCATTGGATAATCCTCCTGTTCAAAAAAAATGTTCTCACGGGTCCCCCGTAGGGGGGTGGAACATTTTTTTGAACAGGAGGTTCTTATTATGAAAGATTTCAGAACTTATAATTTAGCGGTGTCTTTCTACGCCCAAGCCTCTACGTTAAAGTTAGAGCGGCACCTAAAAGAGCAGCTCCTTCGCGCAGCATCAAGTGTAGCGCTCAACTTGGCTGAAGGCTCGGGCCGCTCAAGTAAAGCAGACCAAAGAAGGTTCTTTTCAATAGCCTTCGGAAGCTTAAGGGAATGCCAAGCAATATTAGACCTTGTAGGCTTAAAAGACTCTAAGGTGTTAGGCGCTGATAATCTTGCAGCTCATGTTTATTGCCTTCTTAAGAGTTGCAGAGCTTGAGAAAGGTGCAAAAGGGCCAGCCGGGAAAATGCTGGCTCTCTTTTTATTTCGGTTGACCGACTCAGAAAGGCAGTTTGCGGAAGCAGTAAGGCAGACAAGGCAGAGTCAGACGGCCGACAAGCAGTTAAGTATATTGCAGAATGCCACAGTACTACCTCGAGACACCCATCGAGTCAGTACAGATATCCTTAGTAAAATTTAGAGAAACTTCAACCTTTGACCCAGTATTGGTGAGCGTTTTTTAACAATGTCGTAGGGTTAAACAGGACCTGGACTATTAGGATCAACCTTTTTCTTTGGCCTCAATGCCCTTAGCTCCTTATATTTGACTTCGCTAAAGCTTCGTTTCTCTGCCGAATATTCAATAGTCCCTGGCCCAGTTTTGTAGTTATCTAAGTAAAATTGATCTTCACCAACCTTAATTGTCACGCCTTTGTGCAATAAAGACCCATAGTTCAACTGGAACCACGGCTCTCTTTCTAGTGCATCTTGGAGTTTGGCTAGACGCCTTTCCATAACTTCACACTCAGCCTTCATGTCATCAAGCTTTGAGAGCACATCATTGATTTTCTTACAATGCGCAAGCTCTAACACTGGGATTTTTTCCACGTCAGGCTTGATCACGGGTCCAAGTTTAGCTCCCATTGTCTCACAGAGTTTTTTATTCTCTTCAATTTGGATTGCCAACTGTTTAGCTTCCTCTTCCACTTCTGCCTTGCTCCGGCTTCCCACTATCGTAGGAGTTCCTCCTTCACTCCCCACAATTCTCGCCTCAATACCTCCAAGGACAATAGCTTGACCTCCAAATAGATGACCCTCTTTCATAAGCAAACAGCCATTTGCACTTATTTCGGAATCTCTCGCGTCTTTCAATATCATGACATCGCCTTCTGCTTTCACCTTAAGATTCTGTATCATTTGTGCAGTAAAACTCTGCCCGGCTGATGCAAAAAGGCCTGGGCCTCCAAGGACTAACTGATCCACTTTTATTGATCCACATTGACTACTAAGTATACTGCCATGAGTTCGACCTCTGATCGCAATGTCATCTCTCGCATGAACCTTGAAGCCCTTTGCTACGTCTCCTGAAATTTCCACCTTACCCTTCACTTCAATATTACCTGAGGTAAGATCGACATCGGATTTAATTGTAAGCGCAGGCAAAACTCTAAGACGTTCTTTTTCCCTAACCAAGAATCCATAGGTCGTCGCAATTAAATATTGAATGCCTTTTTCGTCATAGGAAGGCTTTACTACTATACTTCTATCAAGAG
>JAAZON010000526.1 GCA_012797725.1 SAR324 cluster bacterium
CGAGGCTTCGTCGCGCAAGCTCGAAGGAGTCAAATGATAAGGAGAATTTGCGTCCCGGCCTAGATTTGGAGCCGACTTATCGCTTGTGAAAATACTCTCTGAATGGCGCTTCAGTTGTTTGTTGGCTTCGCTTCTCTGATATGTAAGAATAACTTGTTTTCGTAGTCGCATATTTTATGAAGAAGAAAATTACTCTTTGTGCAATTGGGGATGCAATTGTTGATTGTGTTGCCACAGTCAGCAATGAGCAACTTAAGTCGTTGGGACTGAAGAATGGATCCATGCAGCGGGTTGATACTGCTTTTCAACAACGTATATTTGACGCTCTAGACACAGACACCCTACTAATGTCATCAGGAGGTGCTGCTGCCAATACTCTTGTCACCTTTTCTCGACTTGGCGGGGTTGCTGCTCTTTTCTGTTCGATTGCGAAAGATTCCTATGGCGACCTTTTTGTGCAAGATCTAGAGAAAGCACAGATTCAATGCCTCTCACATACTTGTGAATCAGGCGCCACGGGAACCTCTGTAATTCTTGTCACCCCTGATGCTGAACGTGCTATGTGTACTGACTTAGGCGTTGCTGGATTGCTCCCACCTTCTAGCATCAACGAGCAAATAGTTAAGGACTCCGAATGGTTGTTTTTAGAAGGCTATGCATTCTGCGATCCACCTGCAATGCAACAATCTATGGAAAAGAGCCTCGATATTGCAAAGAGATATGGCAACAGCGTCGCTTTTGCGTTTGGTGATGTCTGGATCGTTCGCGATTTCCGATCTCAATTTGACAAAATGATTCCTCAAGTCGATCTCATCTTTGCAAATGAAGCTGAAGCTTGTGAATATACTGGCTTTAAAGATCCGATTGATGCCGCAGCTGCACTTCTTGAGAAAGTCTCTTATGTAGCTGTAACCGCTGGTTCTAAGGGCGCTTTTGTGGGCTCTCATCAAACTCTTCTGCATATACCTTCTTTCCCGTGTACCCCGGTTGACCTTACATCTGCAGGAGACACTTTTGCCGCGGCATTTCTTTTTGGACTTATACATGGAGAATCTCTTGAACACGCTGGGCTTGCCGCTTGTTACTTTGCAATGAAAGCAATTACGCAGATGGGTGCTAGACTAAATGGAGACCCTAAGCAATATTGGGAAGAAGCAAGAACAATTCCTAATAGAACAATAAGGATCAGGTGATTCCAACACTCTTCAATTCATTCCGTCCGAATCATGACTTTGCTCTTAAGAAACTTAGAATCGCTTTTTCCTTCGAAGAAAGCTCATCCTCGGAACTAACAACTGCCCCATCAAGACTTTTTTGGCAGTTACAATTTGATGAATCATGAGACCGAGTCGCTAGAATTCGCAGGACATCCTGGACTTTTTCAATATTTTCCTTATAAAGAGCGATTATCTTATCCACACTTGCATGCTTTTCTGGATCTTCCAACCAACAATCATAATCCGTTACCACAGCTAAAGTTGTGTAGCAAATCTGGGCCTCACGAGCGAGAAACGCTTCAGGCACATTTGTCATTCCAACAATATGGGCTCCGGAATTTCTCAGAAAGAAACTTTCTGCCCGCGTCCCAAGTCGAGGACCTTCAACACAAGCATATGTTACACCGGTATGCACTGGCAATTTTTTCTCAATACAACATTTATTAATTGCCGCTGAAAGAACCGGACAAGTGGGCTCAGCGGTTGATATATGCGCAACAATTCCATTCCCAAAGAAACTAGGTTCTCGCTTGCCTTTGGTGAAATCTATGTATTGCGAGGCAATTGCAAGATGACTAGGTTCCAGATTCTTGTCCAAACTTCCCACGGCAGAGACGCTGACTGCATGATCAACGCCTACTGTCTTTAGCGCCCAGATATTGGCTCGATAATTCACTTCTGTAGGTGTGAATTGATGTTTTTCTCCATGACGCGCCATGAAAGCTACTGGGTTAGAGCCGATTCTTCCAATCATTACCGGCGATGAAGGATTTCCAAAGGGAGTTCCCACGTTATGTGCTTCTAAACCTTCCAGCCCTTCCATTGAATAGAAACCAGATCCTCCAATTATGCCCAACATATCTTGAACCTCCTAAGGCAGTTTAGTTTATGCGGAAGCATCCTAATTCTCTAAGGTCCCTTTTGCAAGGGAGGATATGGCATGCTTGAGTCGTAAATTACATACCATTTATCAAACTATGTAGCTGCGGTAGAAATTATTTGTTTTTTATTTCAGTAGGATTTATTGTCATTGTTCACTCAAGGGCTTCGATCCCACTTTTTAAATAACTACTATTTATTGAAGATGAAGATAAACGGGAAACATTTTCGTACCATCTGGGTTAATCCTCATGATCCCACAATTGTACAAGCAATTGATCAACGAGATTGTCCTCACAAGTTTATTATTGAAGATTTTAAGACCCCTGAAGACATAATTACCGCCATCAAAGACATGCATCTTCGAGGTGCTCCTTTAATAGGGGTTGCTGCAGCCTATGGCTTGTATTTGGCAGCAATAAAGGTTCAAAAGGAGAAGAAATCTCCCAACTACATTAAAGATATTGCGAATGCTTTAGCTTCATCGAGGCCTACAGCCGTAAATTTGTTTTGGGTACTTAAACAGATGTTGGATGGACTTGAAAAGGCAAAAACCTCTAGTGAGCGTAGTCAATTAGCACTTCTGCTAGCCGAAAAGATAGCCAATGACGAGGTTGAACGATGTCGACTCATTGGTGAACATGGATTTAAAATTATTGAGGCGATTAGCAAGGCAAAGGGCAGGCAAGTAGTTAACATCCTCACACACTGTAATGCTGGTTGGTTGGCATGCATCGATTATGGTACAGCTACAGCTCCTATATATCTTGCAGCAGAAAGGCAGATAGATGTTCATGTCTGGGTGGATGAGACTAGGCCGAGGAACCAGGGCGCTAATTTGACGGCGTGGGAGTTACAAGAGAACAATATTCCTTATACGCTGATCGTTGATAATGCAGGTGGACATTTAATGCAACATGAAATGGTGGACTGTGTAATAGTAGGGGCAGATCGAGTTACACGATGGGGAGATGCTGCAAATAAGATTGGAACATATCTAAAGGCATTAGCAGCTTTTGATAATCATGTACCTTTTTATGTCGCAGTGCCGAGTTCTTCAATTGATTTCACACTGCAAAATGGAATTGACGAGATTACAATTGAGGAGCGTTCTGAGGATGAAGTTAAGTTTATTCACGGCCTTTCTGAAGGAGAAATAAAAAGAGTTCTTATATGCCCGGAAAAGGCTAGAGCTTTGAATGTGGGTTTTGATGTAACTCCTGCTCGTCTAATTAGTGGTCTAATAACAGAACGGGGGCTTTGTATGGCAAGCGAGGATAGTATTGCTAGACTTTTCCCGGAATATTTGAAATAGAAATCTCAAGCTGAAATTGAAATGGAAGGATATGTTAAATTTCGATGTGTGCGTGAAGACGCTGCTCCTTTGAAAGAAAGCGATGTTCGGGCACTAAATCATCTTCGTGCTGTACTGAGAAAGCCCGAGCTAAATCTCTTGGGGGAGACCTCTGTGACATTGGATACTATGAAAGGCCCTGAGAAAGTGGGATTTGGGAATGTATCTTGCAGAGCATCGAGAAAAGGTTCATTTATCATCAGCGGCACAAGAACCGGAGGCTACAACGTACTTCTTCCGGAGCAATATGTATTAGTTGATAGCTACGATATTGAAGCAAATACTCTATATTGCAGAGGAAGAATCGATGCATCCTCAGAATCATTAAGCCACGCTGCCATATATGAAGCCCGAAATTCTGTAAAAATTATAGCCCATATACATTCTCTTGAGCTTTGGAGAGTTTTAACAGATTCTAAACACAGAACTTCACAACAATGTCCTCCCCTTAGTGACCCAAGCGCAAAATACGGTACTCCTGAAATTGCAAAAGATATTAAACATAAATTACTGAAAGATGAAAATAATGAATATAACTTCATAATCTTGGGTGGACATGAAGAGGGTTTCATGTTTTTTCATGAAACTGCAGACGGAATACTTTTGACCATATCGAAAGTCTTTAATGAATTTCTGTCTTGGCCTATTCAACGCTTTTGCATTTAAACAGCATCTCTTATAGGCTCTGTAAAATGCCTGTAAAAGAAATCGCGTCTTGGTGCTTCATTTCCTAGCATGTTAGGATTCTTGGAGAGTTAATATAACTTGGGGGCGCTATGAAAGCGTTGAATATTCTAGAAACAATAGGCAATACACCTCATCTTCGCATTAACAATTTATTCCACCCAAGTTATGAAGTGTGGGTAAAACTGGAATGCGCAAATCCTGGTAATAGCATAAAAGATCGTATTGCTCTGTCCATGGTGGAGGACGCGGAAAGGAATGGAATTTTAAGAAAGGGCATGATGATTGTTGAGCCGACTTCAGGCAATACTGGGATTGGTCTTGCTATGGTTGCTGCAGTGAAGGGCTACGAGTTGATTCTGGTGATGCCAGAATCGATGTCTATAGAAAGACGAAGGGTCATGAGGGCTTATGGAGCAAGCCTTGAACTAACGCCAAGGGAGCTAGGTATGAAAGGTGCCATTGCAAGAGCTCAGGAGTTACACAGGGAAAATCCAAACTCTTGGATTCCAATGCAGTTTGAGAATCTCTCCAATGTTGAAACCCATCGAGTAAATACGGCAATGGAGATTAAGAAAGATTTTCCTGAAGGTATTGATTTTCTCATAACAGGTGTAGGAACTGGCGGACATATAACTGGATGCGCTTTAACTCTCAAAGAATGCTTCCCAAATTTAAAAGTATTTGCAGTAGAACCAAGCAAATCTCCTGTTATTGGTGGTGGCAGCCATTCTCCCCACAAGATCCAAGGAATCGGTGCTGGCTTCATACCCACCGTGCTAGATACCTCACTGCTTGATGGGGTAATACATGTTGAAGAGGAAGAAGCTTTCAGTTTTGCCCTAAAAGCAGCTAGAAAGGAAGGTTTGTTCTGCGGAATCTCATCAGGCGCCACTCTTGCAGCAATTTCAAAAAAAATTAGTGAAATTTCTTCTGGGAGCAGAATACTTGGATTCTGCTATGATACAGGTGAGCGTTATCTTTCTGTTGATTCTTTATTTTGAATTACCGAAAATGCTTCTTAATAATTGAAAGACCTTCTCTTAATATTTCAAGGCTCGGCACACATGAGATCATAATATGAGCCCTCTCATTGGCGCCATAGAAATAGCCTGGATGCACAAAGGCTCCCTCCTTGATTAGCTCAATCACCAAATTCTCTTCATCATAATCAGCGTCGAGAGATGCAAAGACAAAGGCTCCTCCTTTGCTTTTTACGACTTCAAAGAAAGGAATCCTTCTTAGTTCTTCTTCCACGAAGAAAACCTTTTCCCGTATTGATTTAATCATTTCATTGGAAAATTCCATTCCTTGGGCAAGAATTGAAGGAAGCATGCTTTGGGTTATTGAATTAGCGCTAAGATAACAATCATTTAGTATTTCTAAACGATTCAAATAGGCTTTCGATGCATTATCGTTGAGAGCAATCCATGCAAGTTTCAGATCAGGCAGAGCAAACATTTTTGAGATCCCATTAAGACAGAAAACAGGGATTTCTCCATAAAGTCGCCCAAGAACTGGTGCTGGCTTAGTATCTACGAAATGACAAAAGACCTCATCACAAATCAGTGGCAATTTCAATTTATTGAGTAAATCGTTAGCTCCTTCAATCACCATCCCAGTAGGATTATGCGGCGAGATTAAGAGAACTCCTCGTGTTCTTTCATCAACTTGAGCACATAGATCTTCATAATCAATTTCCCACTGCTTCGTTCTTTTCATCTTATACGGTTTCAATTCCACATGAGAAGCTTGAGCAAGAAGATCGAAAAGCGGATAACTCAACTCCGGTGCTAAAAAATTATCTCCCGGATCAGCAAGAAGTGTGAATAACAAATTGTAGGATTCCGAAGTACTAGATGTAATCAGAACAGAATCAGCCGTAATGTTATAGTCTCGATATTTCCGATAATACTCGACAAGGGCTTCTCTTGCGCTAAAAAGTCCCTTTGGATCGGGATCGTAAAAACGATTAGACAAAAATGCCTCTACGCCTCTTTTCAAGATCTCAGATGGGAAAATATATCCGTATTTGGTTAGATTGCTGCAAGTTAAGTCAAGAAGCGGTAACTTCGTTTTTGACGCAGCCTCTTTTGCTGTTTCTATCTCATTGGGTTTGATCAAACTATCTGATAGGAAGCCTTTATTCATAGAACTCTAATAATATCACGAATGTTCATTCTGTTTTCTTATTTACAAGATATAGGAAACGAAATAATTTTTAGTTAACTTTTTCCTTCAAGTTTACAAGCGCTTTTGCTACAATAACAGAAGCTCCGAGGAATCCAAAATGAGAGCGTTTGCATAGGGCGCGGGCGAAGAAGTGACTATTAATAAAAATCGTCAGGGGCGTGTTGTGTTGAAAAATAATTCAATGCTCAGCAATCTTCCGATTCAAATTATATAACTTCTTCGCCTGCCCGACGCTCTCTTGTGGAACCATTCAATATCGCCCGAGAAATGCTGTGATTTTGTTTGTAGAAAAATGACGGTAGGGGTAGTTGACTATCTTATTTGTGAATCTAGGATTCCTTCTTTTCCCATTAGCAAAATATTTAATACAAGTCGAAAACTATGTACGTTGGCACACCTTTAGTGCATTATCAGCAACACAAGAAGCACGGCAACTTCTTCTTGCCGCATATTTCTTCAACGTCATCTTCTAAATATGAAAGGATAGAATTATGTCATCACAAAAAATTGCCTTATTTTGGCCTGGTGATTACAGACCGGAACCTAACGAAAGTGCCCTTCCAAATATGAAAGAAGCGACAGTCCAGATTGAAAATGCTCTTAAGAAGCTTGGCCGACGCTCATATCATATTGATGGATTTATAACACGCCCTAATGAATCAATTCATAAATTGGGCCCTATAGATGATCCAATGATCGGTATATGTGTGCATTGGATCTACGGCCCCAATACTGTTGACG
>JAAZON010000046.1 GCA_012797725.1 SAR324 cluster bacterium
ATAGTTCTTCCATCTTGGAAGCAGACCTCGAAACGAATTTTGGTGCACGAGTTGGTTCATGCTCTGCAAGATCAACGCTTCAATTTATCCGACCTAGATAAAAAGACTTGCAGAAGCACAGATTCTTGCATGGCCTTAGCAGCTTTAACAGAAGGAGATGCTGTATTAATAGATGAGGAATATGCGAAATTTCATAGGGCAGCAAGTGGGGAAGAAGATAAAATCGAGACGGGACAGGACTACCGATGTGAAATTCCAGAAGTCTTAACTCTTCAAGGAAATTTCGCTTATGGATTTGGGAAATTGTTTGTTAAACGTCAAAAAGATATGGGAGGGAATGAAGCTATAAACGAAGCATTCATGCATCCACCAAAAAGTACGCGTGAAATACTGCAAAAAAATGACTACAGTGCTTATAAGGGCGCACTCTTTAGATCTGAAATATTAACTGTGGAAGAAGCTCCAAGCTCAATCGGAAGGAAACTGTTATATGAAGATACTTTTGGCCAATACACGATTCGCCTGATGCTAGCGAGGTCAGGGAATCAAGAGAAGGCAATACTAGCCGCAAAAGGTTGGAAGGGAGATAGGTTGGGACTGTTCAAGGAAAACGGCGATTTAGTGATGCATTGGAAGACATCGTGGAATACCTACAGTGACGCTAAGGAGTTTTTTGATCTGCTTAGAGACATCTATTCAAATCAATTGCAAATCCCAATAAGCCACCAAGCCTCTTATTTTAAAGTGGAAAATATAGGGTACCTTAGTGTCGAGTTAAGACAGTCTCAAAAGCATGTCGTGCTAAAGCTTAAGCGGTTTAATTTTGAACTAGCAGATGCTTCCTAAGTCTTCGTAAGCCAGAGTTTCTTAGTTGCGAGACTTCAACTTCGCTCACGGAGAGTCTACGGCTGATCTGCGCAGGAGATAAGTTATCGTAAAAAGTCATTCGAATTACCTGAGCTTCAGCAGAGGGAATCTTGTTTAGAGCAATGGCGATCAATCGACTACTTTCGTCTTCCAACATACAAGTTAGAGGATCCACCGCTTCGAAGTTGAGGACATCGTGGGCTTTTCCAGATGGGGGAGAGAAGCTCTCTGTCCTTTCATCTGGAGCTTCTGGATTTTCCTCTATTTGTGTGAAATTCATTATTTCAACAGGAGGAGTTTTCATCAGTTTCAACCCACTCATGATCGAGTTCCGTATGTGGTATTCAGCAAAAAGTGGAAAGGGAACTTCATCATCATACTCATAGGTTTCAAGCGCCCGAACGAGGCCAAGAACTCCATTCTCAAATAATTCAAGCCTATCCACTTCAGGGCGCAAATTTTTCTTGAAATACCGTATCGTTTTTTTGACCAGTGGCATGTATTGCCTTATTAGATCTTCTTTTTGAAATTCAGTGTTTTTGGATTTGGAAGAAAGGGATTGGGGATGGTTCTTCATGGTCATCACTTTTCAAACCTCACATATCAGTTCAGGGGTGGGGAACCAACTTTCAAGTGCTGTGATTATTGGGGCAGCACAAATAAAAGATTACAGTTCTTGCAATGATGTTCGAGCAATTTAAGGGAAGGCTTTATATTTTAGAGCAAAATAGAACGTCACTCAGAAAAAAGAATATTTGCATGACATATATTCATTTCCTTTAGGGAGAGAGTTTTTTGGAAATTCAAATACGAAAAACTACTTAAGTGGAGGAGGATTATCTTCTGCTTTCACCTCAAATGTGGGACTCGGTGCAGAGGTAACCCCCTTTCTAATCGAAGAAATTGCTACAAAAATGCTTTGCCCAGGTGGTATATCACGCAAAACATAGCGATAAACTAAACCATAATTTGGATCCTTGTATTTTTCGACAAGAGATGAATCCACTTTCAATTCCTTATCCAGTTGTTCAGGCCTCATTCCATAACGAATAATGAAAGCATCAATTTGATTCGATGATGCTTCCCAGATTAGTTCAACATTTGTTGCTGCGTTATTTTCCTCAAGAGCCTTAACCTCTACGGGAGCAGTTGGAGCTATAGTATCAGACACTGAGCTCTCTTTTTTTGCCTCTTTCTGCTCTGAAGGAATTATCAGTGAGCAGGCTCCAAGGGAGGTCAATGTTATAGCGGAATAAATAAGGATAAGGATGTTTCTAAGTTTCATGCAGTTAATCCTTGTGAGAATCTAAGCGAGCACTGGTACGAAGACTAACTTGAAGCGTAGACTAAGAGAAGGGCGCTGCAAGCACTTTTAAAAAATGTTTTAAACTGCAAGGCGTAAGTTATTGTTTATATGGGATTTTTATTCAAGTCTTAGGTGTTGGGGGGATATTATTAAACTATTTCGACTTTTAGCCGATATATTGTTTATAAGATTCTGTCTTAAAAGTGAGGGGGTCTAAATTTGTTAGACCGTAAATTCGTACAAAGGCGGCGAGGCATCAAGCGAGACGAGCGTGAACGTATCCTTTTCATCGCAGCAGCAGGCGGTGTATTTTCTCTCTTTATTATTGTGCTTGTCATATTAAGTACAAATCGTCCAGCAGATGCAGTAAATACGATGGATCCCTCAGTGCGTGGTGTGTCGGCAAGTGTGGGTATGATTTCACTTTATACTCCAGAGAAACACGTTGAATCTGGCACCAACCTTTCTAACGTGAAATTCAAAGAAATGTATTGGCCTAGGAACCAATTACCGGAATCTGCAGTACGAAATCTCACAGAAGTTCGTAGCATGTATGCGAAGAATGATCTGGAGCCAGGTATACCGTTAAGCTACACAAATCTCTCTCATGAGGCTCCAATGGAAAGCCTTCCGTTAAGACCTGGTCTAAGAGCAGTTTCAATTGAAGTCGATGCGACTTCAGGTTTGGAAGGACATGCGCTTCCCGGAACCTTAGTAGATGTTAGCTTAACTCACATGGTAAATAATGAATTGACAACAACTATCATAGTCCAACAAGCGCGTGTCCTATCTTATGGCGGTGAAACAAAAGCCAAGATGGATTCAAATCTTAGAAAAAATAATACTGTGGGACGTACCATTACTCTTGAAGTCATGCCTCAGGATGCCTTGAAGATTCAAACAGCACGTCAAATGGGACGTTTAGGCTTGTTGATGCGAACAAGCGACGATCAGCTTCCGAATCTCGTGACAGAAGTTGCTGCGAACCAACTCACTGGCGCAATTCCTCAAGCAGCGAAGAAGACGGAAAAGACTTGCACGAAAGGCAGGGTAAGATTGAACGGAGCTGAATATATTGTGGGATGTGATGGACAACTAAGCCAAGTGATGAATTAAAAAGCTGCGTCCTTTTTCCCCTGCTTACTGCCACTAGCAAACTGTAACCGGCTTTCAAACTTTGTTCTTTGCCCTAAAAGCTTTAGAGAATCGAGTTGCTAATTTTGCTAACTGAAATAAATAAAGCCAGCACTTTTCATGTGGCTTTATTTTCCTTTTAAAAAAACTTGCAGCTCTTAACCCCACTTCTTGGATTCACCTTCGGCGAATCCTGCTTCGAGGGTTTGACCTGCGTCCCTCCCCATAGCACCTTTGATATTTCTTTCAATTTAGATTGTAGTGGAGACTTGAATGGCGTTAAATGATGCCTACTAGTCAGGCTCAAATTGGCGAAGGCGGATTAATAAAGCAATAGTCTACTTGGATGAAAAATAACGACAGGTCAAAGGCCAAGGATAGGGTTTTGTTGCTCGGCCTTTCGCATCGATGAGCAGAACTGCGTAGTCAAAGCTAAGTCGGTAAGGCATATCTCCATAGCATTGAACGACGTTTTCCATAATAAAAGGCTCACGGCTTGTGACATACTTTTGTTCGTATTTCCTGCAGCTCAGGCGAGGAGGCTCACATGAGCGGGGAAAGAATACCGCGGTTACAGGGAAGATAGGTTTCCCGTACCACCATATTCTAAGATCTTCCGGAGAATCATTGGCAAAGATTAATTGAGAACCAGTGACTTCTGAAATTCCGAATTCAAAGTTCGTGTTTGAGCTTGTCGCAGACTTGCGTCGACATTTGAACACAACATTACCGCCCACGAGGGCAAGGCGGAAAATCAAGACTTTATTTTCTCGATCAAAACTTGCTTTAATGTTGTTTGCTATTTCTCCTCCGGATGCAGAGACTCCAACGACTTGATTACTGCTATAAAAGAGCCTTGCCTTTATTGTTGTCACCTTATAATTATCTTCTGTATCGTACACCGTCCCCCGAATTCTATAGCCTAAACCATGAGATGTGCCCTTGTCCTTGTCAACCGTCAAAACCATTTTCAACTCGCCACCTAGCGCGTCTACCTTGCTAACATAGTTACCGCAGGGAAATTTGGTACAACTTGTCACAGCTAGCAAAGGAGAGGGCAGAATAGATCCTGACAATATAAATGAAAAAAAGAGCAAGTTGTAGAACTTCGACTTGAATGAAGATGTTTTAAAGAAATTCCATGCAGCCATATGCTTGGTCTCCATATATAAGGAGCATTTCAAACATCTAAAACAGGCACAAATATAGCGCTGCTAGTTATCCTAATAAAGAAGATCTTCTATTATTATAAAGTTTTATAAACACAACTACTTATATAACACTGAGTCCTTTAATCTTTGCTCACCTCTCCAAGCACCTGCTCTATCCAGCGTCCTTTCTGCTCAGTGTATTCGGCTCTTGAGAAACTTTGCTGCGCAAGGCTTGTTTTTAGGTGCGAGTATTTCTGCCGAAGTTGTACATTTTTGGTCAAGAGCGCTTTAAACTTAAGTTGCTACCGATAGCAAGTGCTATAGCGTCTCACAATATGTGTGTGGATATCACAAAAGCCAGTTTCTTTTGGAAGACTCAAAAACCCACGCCCCTTAACGCAAGGATGAATATGAGTATAGCCAAGCTTCTTGAGTCGCCTAAGGACTCACGCCAAGTTGGAAGGGTTAGTAAGATGTCTGCAATACCCTTGCTAAGTAACCCTTCAACGAAAGAACTTCCGACGTGAAAGAGCTTGTGATCAATATCACGAAGTATCTTGCTTATCTTTGTTGCGTGATCGTAGTAACGCTTTAGCAAATAGGGATGCAAGGATCAGGTATCCTTATTTTGCCCTATCTTCTTATTTGTCTTTCTCATATTTTCCCTAAAATCCTTCTTAAGCCATACAAGGCTATGGAGATTTAAGCCAACGTGCTTTCATTTATAGGAGTTGTCGATAGAAGATGAGATTTGACATTCCTCTTTGCAGCCAAGTGCGTTAAATAACGCAGGTGATCGTGCTTTCGTCCTATCATAGAAAGGTATATACTCGATTGAATGATTGCACTGAATGAACTTTCAAATCTCTTCTGTAAAGACCGTGCAATAGGTGTTATGGCTCGAAAATTGCTTTTTTTAGCAAGGAAGAATCTGATCTGCACACTGGAAGTTGATTCTTATGTACTTTCAAAGGAAGAAGAAACTAACAATAAGTCGGCGCTGGAAGCTCTTAGTGCCTTCGGTTTAGTGAAGAAGTCTTCTAATTCAACTACAGGCTTCAGATACAGTATCCCAGCAGAAACACTCTCCCTAATTGAGCAAGCTGTGTTAGCCATGGAGAATCATTTTCTCCTGAAACGCTCAGCGGAATGGCATATTAATGCAAAAAGTCGATTAGAGTGGATCGAGGGTTTATATCATATGATCCAAAAAGGCCGAGAGAAGTATTATGCAAATATACGATAGGTTGAAAGAGATCTTCTCGAAGTTGCAGCCTTATAATGGGCGATGGGCTATCTGCGGCGGGATTGCAGCTTGTTTGTATCGTGCAGAGCCCCGTTATACCGGTGATATCGATATTGTCTTGGGAAGTCTCCCAACAGCCGAGGCAAGAGAGTTGGCAGAGAAGCTTCTCTCGAGCCTGGGATATCAGCCAAAACTTGGATTTCTTCAGGGTCTGGAAGGAGTCCTAATAAAGGGTCCAGCTCTTATTATGGCACGAGAGGATAATCTTAAGGAATTCGTAGGGATTGATTTTCTCTTGCCTGTTCAGGCCTGGATCGATCCCGCCGTTCGCAGAGCGCAGAACAATTTAATTGACTTTGGCTTTTCAGAAATACCAACCATAACACCCGAGGATTTGATAGTTGCCAAATTATTCGCCCTCCATTCATCTCCAAAAAGGCCGTATGATATAGATGATGTGCAGTCTATTTTAAGCAATCTCAAAGATATTGACTCTGAGTATATACTCCAAGCCATTGATAAATATGGGCTTAAAGTCCCCTCTGAGATAGATTTGAGTGGAATTTAGCCATTCTTGAAATTCTCAAAATTTTTTTCATTAAGTTACCTTGATATGTTATATTCATCACATCTAATCAAGCACGGAGGTTCCTGGGACATGACCCATAGAATATTGAAGATGGTATTTCTGCTGGTAATTTTTGCAACACAGCTAGGCTTTAGTTCTAATGCTCATGCTCGAATGCGTAGGGTTTATAATCCATACGAAGTTTCTAATCCCTTTGGAGTGCGTCGTAATGCATTTTCTAATAACAGAATGTATGGAACTTTTTATCAGCCTATTCGGCGGTTTAGAGAATTAGGCGATTCGGCTGTTTCAATTGGCCGAAATCTTTTGGCTAATGTCACTAGTGGAAGAGATTTGGCTCCTTCTAAAAAACAGAACACGCACTCTTCTCGTCACTGGTCACAAAGTCTAGATTGAAATCTGAAAATGATTTTTTCTTCTCAATGCTGCCTGAAGGTTTGAATAGAGCTGATAACCTTCATAGGGATATTTTTTCTATGGAAACAGAGCGGACACGTCTTCGCCAATGGACGGAAAAAGATCTCGACCCATTCCATCAAATAAACTCCGATTCACGCGTGATGCAGTTCTTTCCTCGTTCTCTTAGTAAGGCTGAAAGCGATTCTATGGTAACGCGCCTGTCCGAAAAGATCGAGAAAAGCGGATGGGGGCTTTGGGCAGTTGACAGACTTGATAAAGAAGAATTCATAGGGTTCGTTGGATTGTCAGAGCCATCATTTAGTGCTCATTTCACTCCTTGTGTTGAGGTGGGTTGGAGATTGAAGTTTGACGCTTGGGGTCATGGCTTTGCTACAGAGGCGGCCTTTAGAGCCTTGGAATTTGCTTTCGAAAGTCTTCATTTGCCAGAAGTTGTCTCTTTTACGTCTAAGATGAATCTTCGATCAATAAAGGTAATGGAAAGATTGGGGATGCATTATGAGCAAAAAGATGAATTTGATCATCCTAACATAAACGCGTCTCATCCTCTCTGTAGGCATGTTCTGTATAGATTAGATTTTGCATCATGGAATACCCGGAAGGCATCTAGCAAGCCTTGAGTTCCTTTCCTTGGACTACTGCTTTTTCAGGACAATAAACTAGATTACTTAATCGGCCAAACAAAAAATTTGCACTGGAGAATATTAAGGGGGAGCTCTACCTTCTCAGTGATGATGCCTCATTCGATTCATTTCTTGACTTATCAAACCTATGTGTACTGAGAGCATCAGCCGAATATCTGCTTTCAATGAAATGTCTTTCAATGCGAATTGGTGCCGAATTTTAGGATGAATCAGATCTTATTGTCAGTAGTCCTTTGGATTCAATCTTTTTTTGAAATATTTCGAAATTTGATCGGGAACAGAAATCCCATATTCCAGCATCTTTTCTCTGATATAATCCAAATCAAGATGGCTTACATACTCGAAAATATGCTTCAAATCACCCAAGTATTTTATCAAAGACGAAGCCATGTATTTGTTGTCTGAGTTTTCGAACGTTTCATCAAGGGTAGAGTTATAGTCGCTTAGTCTTTTTCGATACCCACTCCTTAGCGCTTCGAAAAGCTAAAATCCACGGGCTTAGTTCATGCTGCTTTCGCGCGTCGTAACTAATGTAGTATGGCCATTGCCAGGGCAAAATTGCTCTTTCAAGATGTGGCATCATCGCTAAATGGCGACCATCTGCCGAGACAACGGCTGCTGCGTTAAAGTCCGCGCCATTTGGGTTGGCAGGATATTCTGATGTGCTGTATCTGATCGGAATATCATAGGAGTCTTCGCCTTCTGGTAGCAGAAAACGTCCTTCACCATGAGCTATCCATATGCCAAGGTGCGAGCCAACTAGATCTTTTAATAGCACACTTTTCGTGGGCTGAATTTCGACAGCAATAAAAGCGCTTTCAAATTTGCCTGATTCATTTTGCCTCATCTCAATTTTCTTTTGATGTTCAGGATAAATCATGTCCATCGCGGCCATGAGTTGACAACCGTTGC
>JAAZON010000527.1 GCA_012797725.1 SAR324 cluster bacterium
ACTCTGATAGTAGCTGATGGAACTGGAAAACAAAACCCACATGGGCACCTCGGAAAAGGGCCAACGAGTCCTGGTCGAGTGAGCTGAGCTCAAGATCACCAAAAAAAATTCGCCCTTCATCTGGCCTCTCAAGGCCACCAAGCAAATTCAATAAGGTCGACTTTCCCACCCCGGACTTTCCAACAATTGCAATTGAGGCTTGTGAACGAAATATCGCATTCAAATCCTCGATTACGACCAATTGATGATCTGCATCCTTAAATGATTTCTTGAGTCCTTCTAATCTAATCTCCACCTTTACACCTAATAGCTAATAACGAAGCACCTCGCTTGGGCTAAGCGAACTTGCACGCCAAGCCGGATAAATAGTTGCAAGACAACAAATAGAGAATGCAGCAACCCCAACAAGAGTAAAATTCAACCAATGAATATGAATGGGAAGCCGTGACATCTGAAAAATCCTCTCATCAAGCGGAAAACCATATTCTCTCAACAGAACGCAAGTCGTATAACCCAAAATCAAACCCAAGATTGTTCCAATCCCACCAATAACAGCGCCTTGTATACGAAATATATTCCCAATGCTTTTCGATGTAGCACCAAGGGTCTTTAGAACTGCTATGTCCTTTCTTTTTTCTAAAACCAGCATCACAAGAGTGCTGATAATTGAGAAGCTAGCCATTATTATAATCAACAACAGCACTATGAAATAAACATTTCTTTCGAGCTTCATTGCATCCCAGAGTGGTTTATTCATCTCTGTCCAATCCTGGGCATAAATTCCAGGAGCCACCGAATTTGTTCGCGACAGAATCTCTTGAGCCAATACAGGCGCTTTATAAATATCATTGATTCGTACCTCAAGCCCCGAGACCCCTTCTCCTGTCTGGAAGAATTTCTGGGCCTCTTCGAGATTGGCATAGGCCACACCACTTTCATATTCCATAAGACCTTTGTAGGTTCCAACCACCACAAAGCGTTTAAAGCGAGGCATTAGGCCAAAAGGTGAAGAACTAACCTGCGGTGCCATTATAGAAAGAGCCTGCCCAGGAAAGACTCCAAGGATGCGTGTGAGTTCTCTCCCAACTACCAGGCCCGGAAGACTGGCCTCACTTTCTTCTCCCTCAACATTTAAAATTGGAACCGAGGGAGGACTGAAGAGAGCGCCTATTTCTTGCCTGGTCCCCATCTCTTTGGAGAGTTGTTCTGCTGCCGCGCTGCCTTTTTGTATTCCCCTTATCAGGAGACCCGTTGCTCGGGTGTCAGATCTCGCTAGAGCCTGATGGTATGTGAACGCGGAAACTGAGTTCACTCCAGGAATTTCCTTTATAGCTTCATCAACTTTCTGCCAGTTATAAATAACACCATCTAACGATTTCACTGTTATATGGGCGTTAGCACCAAGAATTTTATCGCGAAGCTCATGCTCGAATCCTGTCATAATGGCCATAGTGACATTTAGAACCATTACCCCTATAGCAACTCCAAGAACAGAAATGACCGTAATTATGGTTATGAAGGCCTCAGATCTTCGAGTCCAAAGATAGCGAAGTGCCACCTTCTTTGAAAAATTAAATTGCTTCACCGTTTCTTCCTTAAAGAACTATTCATCCAACTCACCTTCTTCGGGTTTGAGTTGAGGGAAAAGAACTACATCACGAATAGTGGAGACATTTGTTAAAAACATCACAAGTCTGTCAATTCCCATTCCTTCACCCCCGGTTGGAGGAAGCCCATATTCGAGGGCTCTTAAGAAATCTTCATCAACATCACAAGCCTCTTTGTCGCCGGCAATCTTTCTCCTTGCCTGGGCCTCGAAACGCTCTCTCTGATCAACTGGATCATTCAACTCCGAGAAGGCATTTGCCATCTCCATTCCGTTAATAAAAAGCTCGAATCGATCAGTGATTTTTGGATCCTTCAAATTCTTCCTGGCAAGAGGAGATATGGAAAATGGGTGATTCATTATGAAAATTGGATCAATTAGCTTCTCCTCGACCAGCGACTCGAAAACTGCTTCTAGACATCGCCCCCAATCACTGGGATCTTCCAAATGGACACGATGCTTGGCAGCAATACTGTGTAGACTTGAAACTTCATTTAGATCAAGGCTTCGCTCAACTCCTCCAAGCTCATGGATAGCATCAAGCATAGATATTCGCTTCCATGGCCTCTTCAAATCAATAGTTTTTTCTCCCCAGGGCAAGACCAAAGACCCATTGATCTCTTCGGCAGCTTCACAAATAAGATCTTCTGTGAGATCCATCATGTCTTCAAATGTTGCAAAGGCCTGATAAAATTCAAGCATTGTGAATTCTGGGTTATGCTTCCTGGAGATCCCTTCATTTCTAAATACTCTGCTTATTTCATAAACCCTCTCAAGGCCGCCAACAATTAGTTTCTTAAGGGGCAGTTCCAACGCTATTCGAAGATACATGTCAATACCCAGCGCATTATGATGAGTTTTAAATGGCCTTGCAGTTGCACCACCCGCTACATGATGAAGGCAAGGAGTCTCCACCTCAAGAAATCCACGATTGTCCAAGAAGTTCCTAATGAAACGAATAATTTCTGCTCTTTTTCTAAACCGCTCCCTCACTTCCAAGTTTGAAAAAAGATCCACGTAACGATAACGATAACGCGCTTCCTCATCGGTCAGACCATGCCACTTCTCAGGAGGTGGAATTAAAGACTTCACTAACAATGTGACCGACTCTGCATGCAGGGTGTGTTCGCCTGTCTTTGTAATAAAAGGGAAACCTTTCACGGCGATAATATCGCCAAGATCGAAGTTCTTGCATTGCTCATAAGTCTCCTGACCTACATCAGAACTCCTAATATAGATCTGAACTTTGCCTTTACCATCAAGAATATGAGCAAACATCGCTTTACCCATTACTCGAAGCTGCATGATACGGCCAGCAATGCTCAAACGTTCTTCGCTTTTTCCATCAACTATTGGGGATTCAAGGACATCAAGAGAGGATGCCGTAACTTTAATATCATTAGGATAATTGAAGCCTTTCTCTTTCAGAGCCTTTAGCTTCGCGAAACGCATTTGTTCTTGTTCTGGACGCTCTTTCATAGTTTTTTATTGCCACACTCTATGTTCATCTCTACAATGCTATTTCACGCATCATGTGCAAGGTCTTGCAGTTCGATTAACAGTGATTTATTTATTTTGGTTCTGGCATTCTAGCCTGTAGCATTAAAATCTACAAGTTATTCAGATAGTTAAAATGAAGAAAAAGAGCCTTAAAAGGCTGCTACTCGGTCCAACTGTTGAAGTTGCAAAAGATCTCATTGGCTATCGCCTTGTTACAAGTGTTAAAGGTCACAGATGTGCAGGTATGATTGTGGAGACAGAGGCTTATGATGGAAGCATCGATGAGGCCTCCCATTCCTTCAGAGGAAAAACTACTCGAAACAGCATAATGTTTGAAGAGGCTGGCCTTTGTTATGTCTATTTCACTTATGGGATGCACTACTGTGTAAATGTGGTGACTGGGGACAAAGGAAAAGGGGCTGCTGTCCTTATTCGAGCACTCGAGCCCCTTGAAGGTATTGAAATCATGAAAAGGAGAAGGGGTCAATCGAAGCTTGAGAATCTCTGTAATGGGCCAGCAAAACTATGTCAGGCATTGGGGATTGACAAGAAAATGCTTGGAGAAGATTTACGCTCCTCTGAAATCATCCGCATCGAAGCTTACAAGGGTTTTCCTGATAGTGAAATAGTTACGAGCAAAAGAATAGGAATCACAAAGTCGAAAGATTTAGAGTGGCGCTTCTATCTCAAAGGAAACCTCTTCGTGAGCAAGGGGTGATCTCTTTTATCCCGTCAGAATTTCAAATGCTTAACCGATTGCCCCTTGTTCTTTATGCTTAAAAGGGTATCAATTCCAATTCGCAAATGTTGTTCAGTATATAGCTCCCGCGCTTTTCTGTCACTTTCTGCTGTTTTTATGCCTTCTGGAATCATCGGTTGATCGGTTACTAGGAGCAGAGCCCCTTTCGGAATCTCATTTGCAAAGCCAACAAGAAAGATTGTCGCCGATTCCATGTCAATTCCTATTGCTCGGATTTCCTGCAAGTAAGTTTTGAACTTTTCATCATGCTCCCAAAGCCGCCTATTTGTAGTGAACACTGTACCGGTCCAATACTCCTTCTTGTATGAACTTAGTGTTTCAGCCAGAGCTTTTTGAACGGCAAAAGAAGGCAGGGCTGGTACTTTTGGATCAAAATAATCATCAGTGACCCCCTCACCCCTTATCGCCGCGATTGGTATTATAAGATCCCCGACTTTCGTTTTCGCTTTTAGACCACCGCATTTCCCAAGGAAGAGACAAGCTTTTGGGGCGACCGCCCCCAGTAAATCCATTATCGTAGCGGCATTTGCACTTCCAATGCCGAAATTAATGATCATCACTCCATCAGAATTCCTGCAAGTCTGCATCGGAAGCCCTTCGCCTAAAACTGGAGCTCCACAAATGGATGAGAAAAAATTCACATAATCTTTAAAATTTGTAAGAATTATGTATTCTGGAAATTCACTAATTGGTGTTCCCGTATAGCGAGGAAGCCAGTTTCTAGCGATCTCAAGTTTGTTCATTATCTGCCCCTCGAAGGATCCCTTGTGTCTTCCAAGGTCATGCTAGTACATTTCTCTTTACAGACTACCACCACCTCTGCCACATCAAGAAGGAAGATACCGCCTTCAACATCCAAGGGAATGACCTTGTGTCTCGCATCCGAATCTAATTTCGAGAACGCGTCGACCACTTTTTCATAGCCGTTATTTATATAAATCTTAATGCCACTCTTAAAAATCAGAGTCGCTCCGGCTGCCTCAGCGGAGGTATTCATTAAATGCAAAAGCAAAAACAATCCCAGTGCTAATACTTTCCTTTTAAACATAATTTAGCCTCCTCCCTTCAAATTCAGTCCAACATCATGCCTTAAGAGAATGATTAGTACATGCCTCATTTAACTTCCTAGCAAGCACTGCAATCCCCGATATTGAAAGATTTTTGTCTAGCAAGCTCTGAGAAATCACCAGGAAATCTTCCAAGCCCGACAGTTCCGCCAACGAGGAATTCAGCCTTTGCTCATCAGACCCGCAAGTTTGAATAAGTCTTGCCGAAAATAAAGTCAGCACCTTCCACATATCATCTGCGCATACATTGAAAAGCTCATAGTCCCATTTGTCTTTGAACTGGAAGTAGCCTCTTGTGTTTAATATCTTCCTAAGACCAACGATATTTAGCATTCTCTTAAATACATATGCTGCGCTTCGTATCGACGACCCTGCCAATCTTGAAACCCATAGAATCTGAAGTGCCTCACGAATCCAAGAGAGCAGTGACAATCTTCTTGAGATATCATCGGAAAGACCTGCCTTCTTGTACTTCTTGAATAGATCCTCAGATAGCAGCCTCTCGTCCTCATCCAATATCTCAGTCAAGCCGTCTATAAGCTCAGCATGCGCCGAAGAAAAGGTCCAAACTAGATCTGCAACCTTTCCCTCTCTATGGTAGGACAAATACCATGCCGCTGTCTTTCGAAGTGCGCTCCCCACTTCCGTTTTTATGTTAATAAACAACTCGTTATTTTCTGCCGTATCTAGTTTGGAATATTCAGCTCCAAGATATCTGCCTTTTAAGAGTCTTTCTGCGATGATGCAACACTTTAGGACGTCAAGTGGCTTAACTGAACTTGCCTGCGATAGCCTAAAGACAAACGACATTCCGAATAGATCCACTACAGAATTTACTATTTGAAGAGCCAGGATGTTTTTTGCAAGAGGATGCCCAAGTATCTCATTCCTAAAAGGCTCTCTAATAGATTCAGGGAAATAGAACAGCAAATCTTCCTCCAGCGAGGGATCCTCCACAAGCTTACTTTCCAGCAACATACTCTTCATCCACATCTTGGCTCCTGCCATTACGGTGGAGAGTTCTGGTCTAGTCAGGCCTAAATGCTGCCTGACCCTCTCTTTTAAATCATCATCATCAGGAAGAGCCTCCAAGTCGCGATTTAAGAAAGCATTACGATGAAGAAATGCAATTAGTGGGCTATAGAAGTCAATTTGAGTTAAGGAGCGACGCTCGCCATGTGAAAGAGAACGAGCCTGACTTCGGTTATTGGAAAGTACACTTTCAACTACTTCATCAACAACGTTTTGCAAATATTCATCGCGCTGCTCAAGCGTCAACTTCCCTTCCGCAATTGCCTCGGCAAAAAGAATCTTCAAATTCACCTCATGATCGGAAAGATCCACCCCTCCTGAATTGTCAATTGCAGCTGTGTTAATCTTTCCTCCGCGAAGGGCAAATTCTATGCGTGCACGCTGCGTGAATCCAAGATTTCCACCCTCTCCAACTACCCTGCATCTCAAATCCGTGCTGTTGATACGGA
>JAAZON010000528.1 GCA_012797725.1 SAR324 cluster bacterium
AGTAAATATCCCCCCGCAGAGCGGGGGGCTTTAATTTAATGGCCCCTCAAAGGGGCCATACCGCCTGAAGGCGGTTTCAGTACATCTTCAATTTCAGCTGGTCAGTTCTACGATCGTGTTTCTCCTGATGTTCTATATACTCCCTAATTGAGGCTTCATCTTGCCCTACTGTCGTCACAAGATAACCGCGCGCCCAGAAATTCTCATCCCGAAGATTTTTCTTTCCCATATATTCCCGAGCAATCCTAATCGCACTCTTTCCCTTCATGAACCCAATCACACTACACACTGCATACTTCGGCGGAATTGATATCAGCATATGCACATGATCTCTGGCTAGGTGCCCCTCTAGAATCTGGCTCTCCTTCATCTGGGCCAAATCTCTGAACACCTCACCTAAATAAATCCTCATATCCTTATATATTTTCTTTCTCCGGTACTTGGGGATAAATACCACATGATATTTACACTCCCATTTGCTATGATTTAATGAACTATAATTTTCTAACATTTCTATCTCCTTATCTCCGGCGCGCCTATGCGCGCCTCCGATAAGGAGATTTTTTGTTACCCGTGTAAAAGTCAAACTTCTCTGAGCCTGGGGCAGAGCCCCAGGTTTCCTTACGCTCCTAATGACTTAAACGGCTACATAATTCCTATTAAGCAGCGTGAACGTAAACAAAATTGGGAGTTTGAAGGTTTAAACTCCAGTGTCTTCTCTTGGTATTGTAAATTTTAATTGGAAGATCGATAGAAAGCTTCTCCATAAACCTACAACTAGTCCCATATAGCTCCTCTACGCAGACCGTAGAGCTTCCTCAATTCACCTTGATTCATTTTCCCAGTCTCAAATTCTTTGACAACCCTTCTCTTTAACTCCTCGCTATAGCTATGTCTTTCTTTGTTATTTGTCTCTATATCTCCCTCCACAAAATATGTAGACAATAATCAGGACTAGACTCAGACAGCCGATAGCTGTTAAGCAGACTACAGGGAGCGGGAATAAAGTATCTTTGGGTGCCAAACGTCAAACTCAGGAAAAGATCCCGATTCCCTCACTCTTTCCCGGTCTTTGGAATATTCAAGATCTCATCCTCAAATATTGGGCCGCCGACTAATGGCTGCACTCTATACTTTCCGTGATCGTCATATCTGTCTGTACTTGGTGTCTGAAGAAAGAAGAGAGCGACTCTAGCAATTTTCATCCTTGGATAAAGCAAGATGGGATTAACTCCATGGTTTGCAAGCTCCAAGGTTACCGTGCGATTCCTGTGTCCAGGGTAAACAAGCATCGCGGTTTGAACTATGGTCAACCCCACACGAGCCAAAGTGCTTCTTCCCTCGATAAAAAAGCCAAGCCTTGGCCCCACTGAAACCATTTGAAAGGTGTGTCCCAAGACGAACTCACCTGCCTGTAGGCAATAAGGGTTTTCGTCGGAAATTGAAATTTTTTCATAGTCTGGAGCTTGTTTTTTCTTTACATCAACAACTTTACCGGGCTTTGGCTTCAATAAATTCTCCCCCAAATGAAGGGTAAGACCTGCTCCTCGTAGGTACTCAGGATAAAAAGGCTCAATTACAAGCTCTCCGCTTTCAAGCACTTTCTTTATATCTTCATTTGACAGCATCATCCTTTATTCCCCCCAAAGAAACTGATTAGTTAAGAGCATAGCATTTCCATACCTATTGAGAATCATGTATTTTAGAGCATGCCCACTTCGACGCACGTATAGGAATCCATTGAACCCTCTTGAAGGATCAATCTTTTACCTATGGCGGTGAAACTGTAAGCTGCGGGGTGGTTGATCCCGAAAGCACTCCGCCGACTTCGTATTCAAGGATCAGCGAATAGATAAACGACTAGTAAACAAATGCACTTGCGAATCTTCCGCTCAACAATTCTGCGGCATTAAAGTGGAAGAGGTTCGGAAGTCAATCTATGAAGACGCTCTAGTGATTAGAGATGGCTCTATTATAGTTGCTGATCTGCGACCCTGTTATAGTTGTACTCCTCCTTGGTGCGTTGTTGATTATTCATGCAAAATGCAGAAGCCGCGCCTAACAAAGGCAGCATGTGGTGGCAATTGCACGAATCCTACCGTAGTACCTGCATATCCCACTGCCATTCCTGCATATTAACGTGTTTTACTGTAGTTGCTCATTAAGTGTTTGTCTCGATTCTTAATCGAAGCGGTGGCATCGGAATTACAACACTCAACCCAACTTGAAATGTTAATGGAGAATTATTGCTAAGCAAGACTCCTGTGAATCCGAATCCCTTAAGTTCTGTTAGCTTACCAACTGCACCCGAGGAGATGCTCACTCCATTCCGTGTAGTAGAAAGCTCCTGATCGTCTCCTACCAGAACCTTATTCAGGGTTCCGTTGCCGCCGTTTATTGCAAGACCGACCGCCGATTTTGTAGTTTGACCAGCATTTCGAATATCAATTGAGACTATTTCGTAGTTAAGAGCATCATTTCTCACCGTCACTGCTGTAGTGCCAGATTTCTTAGAAACGATGCTATCAATTTTGCATCGCTCCGATTTCCCAATCCAAACATCAGGATACTCGGCACTGAAAGCATTACCCTCTCCAATATAGCTACCAAT
>JAAZON010000529.1 GCA_012797725.1 SAR324 cluster bacterium
AAATAGATGATTCAAAGTGAAGAATGTGATGGAGAGCGAGGATTCTGAAGAACTTGCTAAGATTCGAAAAGAGGTGTTGCGTAGGAAGGAGAAGCTCAATGTATTGAATGAACGTAAGATCGAAATAGAACGTAAATTGACGCAATTTAGTTCTAGATCAATTCTGATGAGTGGCAATATAGGAAAAATGCAGGCAGGAGAACGATATAATAAGATGCTTAGAAACGAACTTCAGCAAGTTACAAAATCATTGGACGAAGTTCAGCGAGAGCTTATTAATGCCATGAAAAGGTTGGAGATTATTGAGGCAGAAGAAACTAGTTTGCAGATTGATGAACTTGATGAAAGTTCAATAGAGTAGGAGGAGTTTTAAGTGGCTTTTGGTTCTGACTCAGCAGCTAAATTGGCCTTCATGCCATGGAATCCCGAGAATTATCTTAAGAAATGTACTCGGATTGAAGTAGCGTATTCAAGAGGATTTCTTCAATGTATGCCTCAGCACTGGTTCCCTGGACTTGCTGCCCAGTGGCTTCCATTGTTTCATGCTCTGGGTGTAGATTTTCATATCCTGGGCGTAAAAACCACATTATCCTTACCTGCAGATTTGAGCTTCAAATGTGGATATAAAGGTGAAATTGAGGGAGAACCTCTAGTATTGTATTTAGATAAGCATGCTGTAAGAGCAATTCAAGATTCGGTGTCTCCCAATGGGATTGATGTAGCAAATTCGATAATAATAGAGTACCTGGCGAGAAGAATTCTAGGGAGCTTCGCCTTTTCATGGACAGCGTCTGAATTTACAGCTTTGAAATATCAATCAATGGTGGACTCAAGCGGTCCTGAGGGGATTGGTTTTGTCAAGCTCTCAATCAGAATTAATAGTGATGCTTGTGATTTATGGTTTTGCCTTGGTTCAAAGGTAGTCGATCGAATGGATGGATTGTGGAGAAGACAGCTTCTTACCCGGTCTAAGACGGAGATAAAGGAAGAGGACTTCATCATAGAAATTGCCCAGTTGGGCGTAGAACCGACAGCAATAGCAAAATATGTTAGAAGCGGCACACCGATTGACCTTGAGACAATAGCTTCAGATCGAGCCCTCTTGAGATCTAAGAATGGGGACGCTATACCTATACGATTAGTTGATATGGATGGCGAACTGGCAATTGAGCTAAATGAGAGTAATTCTGCACCTATGTCAGTGAGTCCTGGAACTACAAGATTAAGCATTAGTCTTGGCCGACTCTCGATGGATGCTAATTTACTTTCAGAATTGCGTCAGCCAGGGGCTCTTTGGAGTACAGGTCTATCGTTAAGTGATCAAACTCAAATTGTAATTAATAATGAAAAAGTTGCTGATGCGTCTCTTGGAGTCTATCAAGGGCGTTTTGCAGTAAATGTCAAATGATCGTCATGCGAGATAGTTCTGAGGCAGTACAATGGCCAGTGGTTCGCCGCATGAAGTCTGTTGCGACAGGGCTTCTCCTGTTAATGGTTCTCACATTTATCTGTTCCGTAATATGGATGGATAAAATTCCAATGCTATCATGGGTTAGGGCATTTTCAGAGGCTGCAATGATTGGGGCATTGGCAGATTGGTTTGCAGTGGTTGCCCTTTTTAAACATCCACTTGGGATTCCTATCCCACATACTGCAATTATTCCGTCAAGGAAAGATGAGATAGGAGAAATGCTTGGTAAGTTTTTTCGGACCAATTTTTTTGCTCGTCCAATTATACAATCGAAGTTGAATAAGTTTGATATTGTTGGACGTTTTGGCCAGTGGCTTTCGCTTTTGGAAAATCGAAAGAAGCTCGCACAACGAATAATAGGAATATGGCCTCAAATTAGGGCTATGTTCAATGATCAACATTTCAATCCCATGCTTGAACAGAGCTTGAAAACACTTCTTAGAGATGCCAATTTCTCGGTAATTCTTGGTAATTTTTTGGATCTTTTGGTATCAAGCGATAAAGATGGTTTAATGCGTGCCGAACTAGCTCGTATTGGAGAAGAGCTTATAGAGAACCATCAAAACTATATTAGAGAACGCCTTCGTGAAGAAATGCCTTGGTATGTTCCGAGATTTGTGCACGAGAAGGTCTATGGGCGCTTGCTTGGAAGGATGCGCGCAATATTGAATGAGCTTAGAAACTCGCCAGAGTCAGAGACTTCAAAGCTATGTCAACGGGGAATTGAGGAGTTAATTAGAGCTCTTAAAACATCATCGGATTTCCATGAATATGGGGAGAAAGTTAAGGTATGGTTGTTGGAGAGTGAGCTTCTCAAGAATTACGGCAAAGAGCTGTTGGAAGAACTTCAATCTAGATTATTGAGAGAAACAGGAGGAGGTGGAACTCTATTAGGCGATCTAATTATGAGCACCTTGGATCGATTCTCCAAGGCTTTGGAAACGGATGAGAACGTCAGACAAAACTTATCACGCTCAGTTGAATACGGTGTTCTTCTGCTTGTTCAAAAGCATGGAGAGGCGCTTGTTACTCTTATAGCAGAGACAGTACAGGCATGGGATCCACATACTTTAGTGGAGAAAATCGAATTACAGGTTGGAAAAGATCTTCAATTTATTCGCCTGAATGGAACCATAGTGGGAGGTTTTGTAGGATTAATCATTCACGCAATAACAAGGGTCTTTTAAGTTTTGTACGCACAAATATTGTAATAGTCTGGTTTCCATCAAAAATCCGGAATTACAGCATCTTCATAAATACTTGCAGCTGCCTGTTCGGCAAGCCCTTCTAGGGCATTTTGTTCTTGACCTCGAAATATTTCGCGATCACTTAAATTCGCCAAATCTTGCGCACCACTAGGACCACTTGCAAAATCAGCAGAGGATGTAACTACAGATCCCTTGTCCGCACCAACAGTCTTGCTTATACGCATTCTTGGATTTTGCCAAAGGAGCTGACCATTTGGCCTTTTTATATCAGCACTCAATGTCAAAATTGTGTCAAGCTGTAATGCAGTGTCAGTTTGCGCAGTCACAGTGCCAGTTTGTCTAGATACTGATAATATCTTAGCATTTAAAATGGCATCAAAGTCTTCACTTTCGTCCACAACTGTGAGTGTTCCATACTTCTCGAATTGATCCCGCAATGCCTCTGTTACAATAGCTGCAAGACCGGTTTCCGCCGAGTTGTTCTCTACAAATGGAATGGCAATACGTTTCACGTCAGGTGGTAGATCGCTTCCTGCACCATGAAATGTATATCCACATCCTCCAAGCAGTAGAATTAAAATACCGAGCAAAATATTTATCATCGTAGTCCTATCCTTTTTTTTGTGAACCGAGACTTATTTTTTTTGGGTATATATCTGTGTATGCCATGATTCCTTTGCCTCGTTTCTTAAGCTCTCGAATCGCTCTTGAGGTATCCTCTCGAAGATCCATCGTGATCCTCAATACCTTGTTATGCTTTTCCAGCAACTCGACAAGATCTGCTCTAGAATCCAACTTCATATTTTCTAGAAACGGTCGGAACTTCTCAAAGGCGTCAAAATAGATTTGAATCCTTTCCAATAAGGTTGAGGAATTGGCATTATCATTAATAACATCGCTGGCAAATTGCAAAAGCTGCTTTATTTCCATTTTGTACAAGGCTCCGCTCTCTTAATTCGAAGTCTATAAGCCGATAACAAAGAGAGCAAGAGCTTCTTGAGAGCTTGACAAGTTAAAAAGACGCTATCGCAGGAAGATTCGATAGATTTTGGCAAACTATTATTGGGGGTATAAATACCTCGATGATATTACTCTAATGTTTGTAGAATGTTGTAGGGCTAGTAATAATAGTCGAGAATTTGAATGCCTAGTTCGCTCATTATGCATAAATGAGACACGTGTCTGGTAGGCACTCCATCAGGTAAGCTTTTTCTGGTCGAATTATTTCAAACCGCTTTCTTTGGAGGTGGCAAGAATGTTTAATCAAGTTCTGTTAGTGGAGGACGATCCAAGTCATGCAATGCTTATAAAAAGAGCAATGCGAGAATTTGCGGGAGAGATCGTGCATGCAGAAAGTGTAGAAGCTGCATTTTTAGCATTGGAAAATATAGAGCCAGAGCTAATTATAAGTGATTTAAGATTGCCTGATAGTAGCGGGGTTGATCATATAGGAGCTCTTAGAGAAAGAAGTAATGATGCACCAATCGTGGTTCTGACATCTTCCACCTCTCTTGATGATGCAATAAGTGCTTTAAAGCTTGGTGCCAGAGATTTTATCGTCAAGAATTTTAATTCGGAATTTAGAAGCATATTGACACTTTCTTTATCTCGACTTTTTGCAAACTTGGAAATTGAAAAAGAAAAAAAACAACTCACTCATGCATTAGAACTTTTGCGAATTGCAATTGAAAATAGTAGTGAAGCTTTGGCGGTTGTGAAAAAAGATTTATCGATTGATTATTCAAATTCGGCATTCAAAAATCTATCCTTATTGATGGGAGGACTTCCAACTAGTCTAAGAGAGGCATTTTCAAAGGCTCCAGGTTTAACAAGTGATTTTATTTCTTTGCTTGAAGCAAAATGTGGCGAGCTTGCACCGGGAGCCGTGTGGCACAGTGAATTCAGTTTGAAGGTAGATCCGGAACGCAACATGGCTTTAAGCCTTTCAGCAGTCCGCGGGGAAGGTGAGGATAGCGATAATGAACGAGTGCTATGGATCACAGATATCACAGAGCAAAGACGAAGGGAACGTTTTCAAAGGGAAATTTTATCTACAACGACACATGATCTGAAAGGTCCTATCAGTGCAATTACCGTTTCAGTTGAACTTCTTGAAAGGACTCTGAAGGATCCAAGTCGCGAAAGAGAGATTGCTCTTAGAATTGGCTCAGCGGCACAAGGGGTGCTTAATTTGATCGATGAATTTTTAAGTGCCAGACGCATTCAGGAGGGAAGTCTGCTGCTTCGTCCAAAAAAACAGGATGTAATAGCGCTCATAAAAGATGTTGTTGGAGATTATGAGAGCATAGCGACTGCTAGGAAGATAGAGCTTTGCAATCAAACGGGAGACCAAGAGATACTGGCTTCAGTTGAACGTGCCGGATTTGGTCGGGTCCTTGGCAACTTGCTAGGGAATGCATTGAAATTCACACCGGAAAAGGGGCGTGTAACTATAAATATTAAGAAGGAAGCAGACGGTCTTCATCTTTTGGTTCAAGATACAGGGTGTGGAATGGAAGCCTCTGATGTACAAAGAATCTTTGAACGCTTTTCCAGATTAGAGAAGCACTCGGAAGTGGCAGGATCTGGACTTGGCCTTTTTGTAGTAAAAAGCATCGTGAATGCTTACGGGGGAAAAATAGAAGTCACTAGCCAGTTAAACAGCGGTACGACCTTCGATGTTTTCTTTCCTGAAAACCCTCCAATTAATGAGCGAGGAGAACTAATTTCACTGGATTTTGGATAATTTGATTTTAGGCTTATTACTTGAGAAATAGGCGATTAATGTCATGACCAAAAATGCTGAAAAGCTAGGAGCATAGTAACGTAGATGCATTATGTATCACAGCTGATACTGCAGCAATTCTTAATATGTGAAAAGTTCCTATTAGCATTGCACATAATGCCAACCTTGAATGTGTGGGCTTAATCAGCAAAAACAGTGGCAAGGTGTAAAGAACAGGCAGACACGAAACAAAAACAAACATAAAATAACGTGGAAGGACGTGTTTAATGGTTCTTATTCCCAGTTGGAACATTAATCTATTTTTTTCGAGCCATGACTGGCCAGATAATATTTCTTGAGCCTTTCCTATATTGGTTGCAACTTTGTTGGTCAATTCACCATTTATCAAGAGTGCAAGTTCTTTCCAGTCCTTTGAGTTGATATTTTGCTTGACTCTATTTATGTGAGCAATCTCCGCTCTTGACTCTGTTAAATCATTATTTCCATCTATAGGGATATTGGTTAATACCGTTGCAATACCGATGATATGACCTTGCGTCGGGGAAGCGGAAAATTCGTTGAATCGCGTAAAATTAAAGAACGAATAGAGAAGGAGGGGCGATATTCCTGCTAAATAAAACAGAACCTTGAAAAATCGAATAGGACGTTCATACATCACTATAATGATAGCAGAGTAGACTACTAAAAGAATATATTCAGCCCGAAGCATGGCAAGAGCAGCGCTTATAAGTCCCATCATAAAAACATTTGAAAGACTTCGTTTCTCTATGAAACTCATACAAACAGCACACCACATTAGTAAAAAACAAAAAGTGCTCCATTCAGTAGTCAATAATATTAAATTTTTATAAGTAACTATTGCTCCTAGAACAATGGCACCTGCTGCAACCCAAGTATTAACCTTCTTTCCGCACCTAATTAGTAGTGCGAACGCGGCAACCAGAAGGCAGAACAAGTGAGTTAAAAATATTGTACTACCTGAAAGGCTGTCTAATACAACCAAGCCACTTGCAAGAATGATTGGATATAGAGGAGCTCGGATCTCTTGTCCGTTTACATAGTTTTCCCCATTGTAGAATAAAGGAGAATATTTTTTTCCTAGAATCTCATATGCAAGCTGTAAATATTGATCGGAGTCAGGGTTTAAGACTCCCATTTGCACACCATTTTCACTCCAATAACCACTAACCCATAATGCAACCAAACAAAAACCTCCAAGAATCAATAAAGCTATGCCCAATGAGAAGGGACATGTGAGGGCTTTTATCTTTGAAATTTCATTTTGCATTTCAATAATTCCAATTATCGCTTAGTAAAGCATCGTTAATTTTCGTTGTAAGTATTCAATTTTCATTAATTTCAGGAGCATTCGTATCTTCTAATTTATCGATACTGTGTAGCCTTGCTCCAGTGCTTCGAATGAGCCTCAGCTCCCGCTTGAAGAGTGACTAGAGTTTTCCACGTCTTTAAGGGTTGCTGGGGTGATGAGCAGAAGCTTTTGTTGAAGGGCATTAGCCAGAAGTATTGATTGGAAACTTGATTGATCGCTCACTTAAATGCTTCGCCTCTGCTTTGTTAGCAATTACGATTCATTGACCTAAGTGATTGAGATTCTTCATAGCATTTCCTTAGTCGAAGGCTGGGGCAAAGACTCATTTCCACCATTAGTCTAAATACTTGACATAATTCAGAAATTAGACGAAAACCAGAGTCAATGGCAATTTCAACTTTTTATTTCAGCAACATGCAGGGAAGCGATGTCCACTTCGAAACACAGAAGGTGAAGGGACGTCTCCAGGACTTTGTTGTTGATGCAAGCACTATTAGACCACGAGTGACCGCCGCCCGTGTACGGCTTGGTTGGCAATCTATACTGATTGACTTTTCGTGCATGAGTGTTTCGAAGGAAGAGAATGAGTGCATCATTCGATGTCAACACATAATAGAGCCAACTCAAAAAACTGCTAAACCATTATATGTAGCAAAACATATCTTAGATAAGCAAATAGTCGATATTGATGGTCGTAAAGTAGTACGGGTTAATGATATACGCTTTGCGGCACTTTCCACAGGTCTTTACATTGTTGCTGTTGATGTGGGTTTTGAAGGGTTGTTGCGAAGACTTTCCCTTGCTCGTCCTATGGAGAAAATTCTAAATGTTTTTGGAAAAAATCTTCCTGGCAATCTAATTCTCTGGGATGATGTCGCGACTATTAACCCAAGCCATGAAGGATTGAGGCTCTCAAAAGCACAAGCGAAATTATCAAAATTACATCCGTCCGATCTAGCCGATATCTTAGAAGATTTAGATCATAACACCCAAGCACAAGTTTTTGCATCTCTTGATGAAGAAAATGCAGCAGATGTTTTAGAAGAGCTTGAGCCTGAAGCACAGATTAATGTTATCGAAAGTCTATCCGCTGAAAAGGCCGCCGACGTTCTTGAAAAGATGCCCGCTGATGAAGCGGCAGATATCTTGGATGATCTTGATGAAGTTAAGGCAGAAGAGTTGTTGTCTGAGATGGAGCAAGAAGCATCTCAAGAGATTCGGGAACTCATGGAGTATCCAGAGAATACCGTTGGCAGTATAATGAGCACTGACTATGTTTCTTTCAATGAGAACATGACAATCGACCAGACGATTGCAGAACTTCGTCGTCTGAAACCTGATTCCGACTCGATTTATTATTTATACGTGCTTGACGATGAAGGTAAGCTTGTAGCGTCCATTTCATTGAGGGATTTGGTGACAAATGATCCTGACATCTGTCTTAAAGAGATCATGGATCGTCAAGTTATTAAACTCGAAGATTATGATGAAATTGATACCCTTGCAGAGATCATAGGGAAATACAATCTACTAGCAGTGCCAGTAGTAGATAAAAACTCAAAAATGATGGGAATGGTTGTGATTGATGATATTGTGGCGGCACTTCTAAAGACTAAGACAAAGAGACGTTCGCTGATTCATGTAGAGTAATATAGAACAATCTTTCTGCATGCAGGGGAATTTTTCATTAGCCGTTGGCCAATTGTATTGGTCGCAGAGGTCAAGCCAAGTCTAAAGTATTTTTGTTTTCCACATTTCTACTCGCAGATTAACAATTAAAAATTAATTTGCCTTGCCATTAAATTGGAAAGAGTATATGGTAACTTGAATATGAAAAAGTTTTCAAATCTCCTCCTTCTTGCGACTTAACAGCTCTGACTCAGAGTCGCTAGGTTTATACCATCGAGGCTCTGAGAAATCAGGGCCTTTTTTATTGGTGTTTACGCCTGCTTGCAAGGACTTTTAAGTATGAGGTGAGGTTATGAACGACAGACAAATAAAAATCTTCGATACAACTTTGCGTGATGGTCAGCAATGTCCAGGCGCTGGAATGAGCTTTGAACATTGCCTGGAATATGCCCATCTGGCCGATGCGTTAGGGGTTGATGTGTTGGAGGCTGGTTTTCCATCGGCCAGTAAACTGGATTTTTCCATTGTTAGACAAATAGCAAGTGAAATAGCTGTGAATGAAGAAGCCCCCGTTATTGCTGGCTTATGCCAACTTCGTGATGAACAGATCGATATTACAATTGAGTCCTTGCAGCCAGCTCTCTTACATAACAAAGCTCGCCTGCATGTCTATCTCCCAGTTGATCCACAGCTTATGAAGGCTTCTTTAGGTGAAAGAGCTTCTGATAGGGAGCAGCTTTTGAAAGATACCAGAGATTTTGTTGAAAGAGCCGTAAAAGCTGGGC
>JAAZON010000530.1 GCA_012797725.1 SAR324 cluster bacterium
CATCCATTACAAGTTCTACTGGTTCATTCAAAAGAAAGCTTGATTTTATAGCAAGCAAAGTGGCTGCTATAACCAGATACTCACCAGCCACATCAAGATCGAGACTCTTCATCAACTCAAGACATTGCATGTACTGCTCAGCAACTTCGGCGAGGGATACTTTGCTAATAGGAAGCTCGTTTGTTTTCACCAGATGAAGCAACAAGTCGATTGGCCCATCGAAAAGGGGCAATGATACATTGAACAACTGAGAAAGACCCTGGAATTTTACCGCCTCAGACTGCACCTAAACCTCACCTTAAAATACAAACACGATGTTTCAAGACGCACCTTTAATTAAGCCTTCGCTATACTAAAGAGAGCTTGAATGCTGGAAATAACTAACTGAACTTTAAGGTACTTTAAGCAAGCTAGACTGTCTATACTCTGGCTTCCGCTTATCTTCTATGAGCGCAAATATTTCAAAAAATATAGATATTACAGCTGGTTATTTGTTTCCTCCGCATCTGCTCAACAACTGCGGTTGGTGGCAAGGTGCGAATGAACGAAATTGCAGATAGCTGTAACATGGAAGAGCCCAGATGCTAGCTATGACCAAACAATGAATTTCATGAGATGTTAGCGCTAAACGTTCAACAATAATATCCAATTGAAAGGGCACCTATTCCTTGTTCTATTTCCAACATTTGCGCCACCGGGCTAACAACTGAAAATAAATCGCATAGCTTTTTATCTCGGAGCGTTCGTAATGTTCTTAGCGCATAGAGGTGAAGCATTACTCGATTCAGAAATGATTAAAATTTTGTTTTCAAAACTTTAAACCGATCTTTGCTCTTTTGCACCTCTGAAAGTTTCCGAGGTATGGAGCTCCTTCTTTAGAGTCCGAGTTTCATAAAGCTCTCAACTGTTCAGTGTCTTTTTGTTCTCTAAAATACGATCTAGAAGCATTTTTTTATCTGCCTTCGCAACTCGTACAATAAAATGGCTGTGGCCTGAGATACATTCAAAGACTGGATCTTTCCTTCCAGCGGAATATAGAGCAGATAATCCGAAACTTCCCCTAGCAAGCGCCCAATACCCTCGCCTTCGGAACCAACAATTAACGCTATCTTTTTAGGGGTTTCAAATTCATGAAGAGATTTTGCCTTTTCATTTATGACAGCAGCAGCTACCCAATATCCTTCATCTTTGAGTTTTTTTGCGGCATCGTTCAAGTTAGACACTCTAATAATTGGAACTATCTCAGAAGCTCCAACACTTGCCTTACTGACAACAGGGGTGACATCAACGCCACGATTCTTGGACCAAATCACTGCATCGACACCAAAGCACTCGGCAACGCGAAGCAGCGCTCCAAGATTTTGCGGATCATTAATTTCATCAAGAATCAAGACCAGACTATTATCTTTCTCTCGCACTTCATCGAAGAATTCGCTCAAGTCCATTGCTTCTCTTTCATGCACGATCGCAGCAAAACCCTGATGCGATGTCGTGCCAACAAGAGCACTAAGTTCATCAAAACTAAGCTCCTGAACTTCCTTTCGGATATCCTTTAATTGAAAAAGAAGATCTCGTTTCCGAGCGCCCTCCCCCTTGCCTCTTGCCTGGGCGTTCTCAACAACAAAGACTTTTACGATACGCTCAGGAGAGTGCGCGAGAAGCTCCTCAATCACATGCCGACCGGTTACGTATCTTAATCCCTTTGATAGAGGCTTTCCGGCCGTGTTTCTTCTGCCAAACTGTTTATGACGTCCCCTTCCCATTAGTTTACACCCCCAATAATTCGGCTTTCGAATAACTCGGGAGCTGCCTTCCTATACACTTTTAATAGTTCCAAAGCCATAAGATCCTCATTCAATGCCATACGAACAGCCTCTGCTGCAAGCGTGCGCTCATTGAGATTAAGTTCAAGTTTACCAATTCTTAGCAAGCCTTCGACAAGCCCCTTGCCTGTCAAAGAATCGCACTCAATTAACATCGGCTCGATGAATTTCCTAAGTGGTCCAATAGCAATCCCCTTTGCACACAACACAGGAACACCCTGAGAAAGCGCCTCGTAGATAGGATAACCAAAACCTTCACCTAGAGAAGGAAATAAAAGCGCCCAGACTGATTCATAAAGCAGAGGCATTTCCCATTGGGGAACATTTTTTATAAAACTTACTGACTGATCTATTAGAAGAGATGCTGTCAACTCCCTAAGATGAGTTGTCATTTCATCAGAATTAGACACTATCTTTAATTTCCATTCCCTCTTTAACGGCAATGCAGCAAATGCAAAGAGTAAATTATCAATATTTTTACGAGGATCTTTTGTTGCAAAAGCCAAGAAAGTTTTTGGCCTATTGCTTTCCTTAGGTAATGGCGCTTCAAGATAGGCTTTATCAAGCGGGGGATATACAACGCGTACCTTTTTTGCGACGCCAAGGTACTCTTCAAGCTGCAAACGACCCATATCATGATCTGTGATAATCGAGTGTACCGATTTTACCTGAAGCCACAACATGAAACGATAATAAATGCGTCTCATCACCACATATAAGCCCCCTCCTGGTGCTGGCGAAAAGGCCTGCAAGACATCATGCAAAGTCAAAACGCGCCTTGCCCTCATGATAAAAGGGACAAAATTAGATGTGCCATGTATAAGATCGACCCCCGGAAAGGAGCGAAAAGTGTCCATGAACATACTGAGCCGGCGACTTTTTAAGGAAAGAGGCAGAGGGTATAGTTCTATATCTACATGAAAATTACTAAATAACGAAGTAAGTTCTGTATGGAATTCTTCACCTCCCCCATAACTTACCTGAAGAAGTGGAACTTTGTGCCCCTCTCTCTTCAAACTCTCAAGATAGCCAAGCATTATTCTAAGTATTGTTTTAGCATAAACCCACAAACCAGACGCCGTCGTCTGGTGACGTCCAAGATAAAGGTGGATAATCGGGCGGCGTTTAGGCTTCATGGTTTGGTACTTCAACAATCATGACTCACAATTGGGGACTTCGGCTAGCACTCATTAAATGCGGGGAATTTGGGTTCGCCTCCGCATGCAGAGCTACAACTATCATTAATAAGTTGCATGGGTGCTCTCCGGCGAGACATAATTACTGAAATTAAGGACTGCACCCCCAACTTTTTGAGCAATTACGACTTCTGTATCTACCGCAGCAATAGCCCCTGCTGCAAGGAGATAGCAAATTGCGCAAGAGATCGCCCAGTTCCTAAGATGAGCTACTTAGCAAAATACCCTTTGCTAAAGAAATAGCCTTTAAACTTAGCATTAGGCTTCCCCACCTAATTTTAAAATAAAGGTATATTCCGCAATGGCCAAAATAGTGTATCTTAGGGGAGTTGGATTAAAATGGTGTAGCTTTGAGGAAGTCTTAAGATTTTTATGGGCTAAGCCTGAAAAGCTTGGAGCCTCAAGAAAGCCATAGCTTTAGCATAAAACTTATGGAAAGGAGCATAAGGATAATAATACTGTGGCAAACGAACTTAGCCAAAACAGAAAGGCACTTAATACAGGCATTAGAGTGGGTTCTCGAACATCAATAATTCAATGTCCATCTTGTCAAACTAAATTTGCTTTAAGAACAGCACAGCTAGAAGAAGTGCGAAACCCTCGTTTCCATTGCTCACGTTGCGATCATATCTTCTCAATGGACGAGATTCTTATAAGCTCACATCCTTCTCCCGTAAAAAGAAATGCCGAAGAAAACAGTCCGGGCTCTTTCGATAGCGAAGAAGCCCTCAAATCATCATGGACACAGACAAACTCTGAGTTCAATCAAAGTAATTCAGAGAACAAGGCTCTCGTTAATCAAGAAGATGAAGCATTAGTCGATGAGGATGAAGACTCAATTGCTCAATCCTATGACTCAGAAGACTTAGAGGACGAATTCACAGAAGGTAGCGAAAACAGTGAAACATATCACTTTGAAGACGATCTCGAGGGACAAGCTATTGAGGAAGACGATCGACAATATGAACCTTGGCGTTTTGATGCCCCCAAACCCGAGAAGGACAAGCCACGCAACTTTGCAGGTTCATCAAAGGAAGAACAAATCAGATTCCCATTTGAAAGTGCTGATACTGAAGTTCCATTTCTAGATGAAGCAGAAGACGACGAAGAGGATGAATTAGGCCCCAGTCCGATATCATGGATGGATAAAGTTCTTCCAATCAAGGAAAAACCCTCAGCCCCATCGGGTAAAAAGCCTCCTATCCCTGAGCTTGAGGATAATTGGCTAAGTGACATAGGAAAAAGCCTGGAAAGTCCTGAGGAAAATGAAGGGGAGCTACGATCTACAAAAATTCTCAGAAAGAGCAATCCCCCATCAGATAAATCTCAAAAAGTCGCGACTCCCACTCCGCCACCTACCCATCATTCGTCAATGACAAATGAGACTTTAGCTAAGCCCTCTGAACATCGCTCTCTGTTTAGAGAAATTGCATCTACCTCAAGAACAACCAAGCAACCCGTGCAAACAACTTTTAACGATGTCCCACTCGAAGAAAGTACGGCTCAAAAATGGAGAAGTGTTTACATACTTGGCAGTATACTAATTCTCGCACTAATAGGGTTGACGATCCTAAGCTATCGATTATTAAACAATCCAACCTCTGCACGCTCCGTGTTTAGTTCCGCACTTTCAATCGGGCCAACAAGTCCACCGCCTGGCGTCTTCATCAGTGATGTTCAATTCAAGGAACTCAGTCTTGAGAATAACATCAAGTTACCCACTATAAGCGGAAAAGTTCTAAATAAAAGCGATCGCAACTTTAAAGAGGTTGTAATCATAGGTGGCTTGTTCGACCGAAAAGGGGCAAGTTTGTTTCAGGAGAAAACAAATCTCTCCTCTCCACTTCATAAGAGCCGAATTAAATCTCTATCAGTCGAGATGATTCAAAGACTTCAAACTGAAGGAAGTGATAGGGGCTTTGTATTAAAGGCGGGAGGCGAGGCTCCGTTCTTGCTTCCTTTCACAAGCAATTTAAACGATACAAAGACTCTCCAAAAAGCGGCTCATTTTGCGGCCAAAGTCGTTTCGGTATCTGAATAAACTCTGCCTCATTCATTTTTGAATTTACCTACTAATCCCCAGACAGCCTTGGGCTAGTAAGTTATTTCTTTTCTGAGAGCTTCTCAAGATATCGAGCGTCCACGAGATCCTGATCCCGGCCCGCAATACGCTTGTTTTTTAACAACGCATCCAGTCCGATAACTGGAACTGATTCACCTTGGATTGAGGTAACCACTCTCTCTTTAGATGCTTCATCGAAAGACACCCCTGACAAGGAAGTAAGTAAATCAATGCGATTAGGTTCGACTCCTAACTGTATAATATGGTCGGGCCTAAGAAAATCATCAGAGGAAAGCCCCAAACTTCCAAAACCAAAATCGTGAAGGACCGAAATCACTTTTGCCGCATTTTCCGGATCTTGTTTAATAAGGATATCAATGTCCTTTGTGTAACGAGGCTTCCCGTGGAGTGCAACAGCCCAGCCCCCGATTACCACATAATCAACCTTCTTTTCGTTGAGCAAGTGGATAAATTCTAACAGATCTTTCGATAATTCCATCTTCGGGTCTTGTTATTCCAATAAGCGATATGAGGATCCGTACCCTATCTTGGATGGATAAACTACGGTAGTATTCTAGCTCAGCCTTTTCCTCTTCGCTAAATGAGGTAAATTTTCGAACAAGCTTATCCATTAACGCGTCCTCTTAAAATAAATCTTAACAAATTATCTAAACGTGGGAAATAGAAAAGGTCATAAGGCCGGTGAAAACAAAATTCGTTTACGCTGTAAAGTGATAGGCGCCCCTGATCCACGCCTTCTGGCCCTTGGCGTTTTGCTGCTAAAGTCTTCTCTGTGTCCAAATAGCAGCCTTTTGCTACTTCGTGCTATTTTGCGATATTCTCTACACCATCATGCGCTATATTGAAATTGAGCCCAATCCTTTGATTAACCTTCCCCTGGCATTTGGGCTTCTGCTTTCATTTATCGTACACTTCGCAATCTTTCTTTCTTTCAGCTATACACCCAAGTTTCAGGAAAGGACGCCTTTCATTGCCAACGTAAGTTTTGAAGCTCCCTTAAGGGAGATAAAACAAAGTCCATTAAATGAAAGTGTGGCGGTGCCAAAAGATTTTGCTACACAGGTGAAACGTCAAACAGTCTCAAGCCCTGACAATCAGAATGAAGCCTCAAAATCTGATATTAAGCCTAAGCACCTTTTAGA
>JAAZON010000531.1 GCA_012797725.1 SAR324 cluster bacterium
GTGCATAAATTAATGCATCCGTCTAATGAGCCTTGCTCCTTTGATAATTGTTCTAGATTGCCAGGCTTTGACCAACTATACGGTGCTACGTCATAGGTATCATTTTCATAACGGAGATCAAGAGACACGGTAGGCCATCCTGCGCGGCTAGACTGCTCTAAAATTATCGGAAGACCATTGACCTTGGAAGAGTTGAGCTTAAACAGTTGGGCGCTTCTCAAGTCTTTGATATTAAAAATTTCCTCCTTGCCAATGACCAAGCGAACTCCAATGGACCCAAGGTCGGGTTGAATTCGAAAATCATATTCGCCTTCCGGAAATGCGGCTATACTCATGAAGCGGTTACAGATGCAAGAGTTTTCTTCAATACCATTGTTATTCAACACTGCTCTGTGAGTGGAAAGGACTGGAACAAGCCCAGATTCTATCATGACTTTGGATGACATGTTTTTTTCTAGTAGCCACCGTTGCATAAACCAACCCGCAATCTCTATGTCATAAAGATCCTCCAGAGAAAGCTTGAATTTGATGGGGTTTCCTCCTAGAGGTTTGAATATGCAATCTATAAATGGCGGAAAAGGTTGATTCTTCTGAGTTGCTCGGAATACGAATCGAGAGAGTCCTTGATAGACCTCAAACTCCATTTGTCTGTGTTCGTTGCTCTCCTTTGTTGTTGGACTCTTATCAATACTGATGTTTGATGTTTTAATTTCGAAAATCCCAGCAGAGGGAAACATTATGGAGCCCGTCACCTCTTGAGTCTTTTCCCAGCTCTCTTTTGCGCGCTTTTCACCAATTTTTATTCTATCTGACCAATAGGTCCAGCCAATTGGATAGCCCTTTTTATCAAGCACTATCTCATAGGTTTTCCACGGCAAGGCAGTAGCAATAAAATGCGACATTGCGCCACTTCTGCTGTGAACTGCGACGTCTTCTTTAACCCAATTGGGTTGAAGCCAACTATTGAACTTCCAGATAGTATATAACGAGGGATCCAATACAAGTTGCTCCAGGGGTGAGGGGTGATCAAAAAACTGTATTCGGTATTCTCCAATATCGTTTTTGATTCTCAAGGAGCGCAGAGTGTCCTTATATTGCTGTGCGTCCTGGGCACCCCAATCCTGCCACATTCCCCACAATCCCCATTTTATGCAAGCAATTACTCCAAATATCGTGATTAATGTTAATAAAAATAAAAGGATCGGCTTCCATAATTTGTTAAGCTCCCTTGCCATCTCAACGGCGATTCCAAGAGGAGAGGCGATGAAAATGACAACAGGAATTAAAGATAGCATCGCGCGGTGAGAGTTTGCGCCAGTGCTTGAAAGTAGAGAAGGTGTTAGCCCGAGAGCGAAAAGAATTAAGAGAAATAATGGGACTATGCGGTAAAAGCAAGATAACAAAATTCCAAAACCAAGAACCAGAATTGGGGCGAACGGGAAGGGCCATACTGGCGCGCCAGCTATTGTATGGAAGCCCGCGTAATTTCCAGCGTCGCTAAACCACATTCTAACATGGATATAAATAAGCCTAAGAAAATCGTCCATGCTAAGAAGAAGAGAACTAGGGTTGACCTCCTTCGGAACTAAATACCAAGTCCAAGTATTGAGGCTCAAATTCTTAAAAAGAAGCCAAACTGAAGAGGTGCAAACGAAGACAACCATAAGTGTCGCAAAGTCTCGAATGGTATTGATGTTGAAGCGCCTGTGTATCAATACAAATGGAATAACGCAAAAAAAATACGCTACAAGTATTCTTGCTGCATGATAATTGAATTGTGCTATCGTGAGAGCAAATCCTGCGACGATAGCAAATTTAAAACTTGGATTTTGAATGATCCTAAATAGCGCATAAAGGAAAACAAGACTAGGTAAATACAAGGTGGATCCGTAAGGAACCCTACTATAATAAAGCTCCATGGGTGAGACTGTAAAAATAAGAGCGGCAATCCAAGCAGCAGAGCGAGGCATGATTAGCGCTGCTAAGCGTTGGAAAATTGATGGACAAAGAATGCCACATAAAAGAGGGTGTAATATAAGACCAAACCTAGGATCTCTTGTAAGTAATTGAGCTAATCCATCTAGTACCATGGTAAATGCTGGTACAATCTGAGGTGTTATATAAAGAGGGCTTTGCCCATTAGTCCAAAGCTCTTTGCCCCAGCGTGCAGCATCTGCCGCGTCAGCATTTATTCCCATAGGTATTTCATGCCATTTATAAAGGCAAAGTCCTAAGGCTAATAGAGTGATTAACAAATGAAGGGCTGACTCAAAGAGACCTATTCGCATCGGAGGTCGGAAAGAAAAGAAGTGGGCTGGAAGAGAATAAAAAGCTACGGGAATTATAGCAGGTACTAGTATGGCTATTAACCATTGTTGCTGCTGCCATTCTGGTAGTATCGTCCAAGATAAGATTGCGATGGCTATAAAGGAGCAAAAAAGAGCGATCTGAGTAATGGATCCCTGGGCATGTGGAACTGGGCTTGTAATGTGAGAATCCGGCTCATCTTGATTCTCGCGATCAAGCAAAATCAAGACAAAGGAGAGGAAATAAAAAAGAAGGAAGGAGCCTGCAACGGTGACAAGAAGCAACGTATTCATTGATTATAGCTTTATCATTGAGAGAAGTAGTGGGGTAGTCCTAAGTTAACTTCGGAAGCTTTTCCAAAAATATATCTGAGAGATTAAACAATTAGTCCTTCAATCATTTCTTTAAGAGTCCAAAGAAGTTCTGAGGAAATTGCTTCAGAAGCTAGAACCAAGGATTGCTGGAATTTCTATCAATTAAAGAGTCCTTTTGAGAAAAGCCTTAATTAATGCTATTGTCTGTCTTCATA
>JAAZON010000532.1 GCA_012797725.1 SAR324 cluster bacterium
CCTGTCTCAGCTGCTCGCGTAATTGCTGACAGCGCGGCTTGCACTTTTGCCTCATCACGTTCAGCTCTAAGTCTAGCCAAACGTTTCAACTGCGCTTCCCTAACAGCAGTGTTGTCAACTTCAAGTATATCAATTGGAGCTTCTTTTTCCAGCTTATACTTATTGACTCCCACAATTGTTTCCTTGCCTGAATCAATGAGAGCTTGCCGTCTTGCTGCTGCTTCCTCAATCCTCATTTTCGGAAGGCCCGTTTCAATAGCCCTGGCCATTCCACCCAAAGACTCCACTTCTTGTATATGAGACCATGCTCTCTTAAGCAGCGCATCGGTTAGGGATTCTACATAATATGAGCCACCCCATGGATCCACGACTCTACAAATGCCAGTTTCATGCTGCAAAAAAAGTTGCGTATTCCTAGCAATGCGGGCCGAAAAATCAGTTGGAAGCGCAATTGCCTCATCTAATGAATTCGTATGCAAGGATTGAGTACCACCAAAAACAGCTGCCATTGCTTCAATGCAAGTACGAGCAACGTTATTAAACGGATCTTGCTCAGTCAGACTCCATCCAGATGTCTGAGTATGAGTTCTTAAAGCCATTGACTTAGGATTTTGTGGATTAAATGCTTTTATAAGTGCTGCCCATAAGACTCTAGCAGCTCGCATTTTAGCAATCTCCATAAAGAGATTCATTCCAGTTCCCCAAAAGAAGGAGAGCCTCGGAGCAAAGGTGTCAATTGGAATACCTGCCTTAATCCCGGTACGAACATATTCCAAGCCATCTGCAAGAGTGTAAGCCATTTCTAAATCTGCCGTAGCTCCTGCTTCCTGCATATGATAACCGGAAATAGAAATACTATTAAACTTAGGCATTTCTTTAGAAGTGTACTCGAAGATATCTGCAATTATGCGCATCGATGCATCAGGCGGATATATATAAGTGTTTCGCACCATGTACTCTTTAAGAATATCATTTTGAATAGTGCCACTTAATTGCGAATGAGAGACGCCTTGCTCTTCAGCAGCTACAATATAAAAAGCCATAATTGGAATTACTGCCCCATTCATTGTCATTGACACAGACATTTTATCAAGTGGAATGCCATCAAACAGAATCTTCATATCAAGAATGGAATCCACCGCCACACCTGCTTTCCCCACATCCCCAACTACTCTTGGGTGATCTGAGTCGTAGCCTCTGTGAGTCGCAAGATCAAATGCAATAGACAAACCTTTTTGTCCCTGGGCGAGATTACGTCTATAAAATGCATTACTTTCTTCAGCCGTAGAAAAACCTGCGTATTGTCGAATTGTCCAGGGCTTCGTCACGTACATGGTTAAATAGGGGCCACGCAAGAAAGGAGCAATGCCTGATAAGTAATCCAAGTGGACAGCAGCTTCAGTGTCCTGCGGAGCATAGCTTCCCTTAACGGTTATCTGCTCCGGCGTATGCCATAATTTTCCTTCATCAACAGATTTTTGTTGTATAGCCATTTTTGGAGCTTCATAAGAAATCTTTGAGAAATCAGGAATTCTACTTCTCATTTTCTCACCCCCGCCATTTTCTGCAAATTTTTAAGCAAGTCCAAATTATTAGCGCGAAGGTGCACGAAGTCTTTTATTCCTGCCTTCTTAAATTTCTGAATATGTTCTTCCGGGTAGCCAGCTAAAAGAAGAGAAACATGCGAGGCCTTTTCTTTAAAAAACGGCGCAATCTCCTCAACAAGAGCAGGATATTTATCATCTGTAGAGCAAAGAACTGCTATTAAGGCTCCCGACTCAACGGCAGCATCTACTGCTGCTTTTGAGTCAGTGAAGCCTTCGGGATATACCACCTCAAAGCCCCCTGGCTCCAAGAAGCCCCTGCAAAAATCTGCTCTGGCATTATAATCTGAGAACGAGCCCATGGTTAAAAGAAACACTCTAGGGAAATGCCCTGTGTCTTTTTTATAAAGAAGAGAGGCATACCTTAAATCTTCATAATCTTCAGCAGCCCTATAAGGCCTTAAATCCTCAATCTGTCCCTTTTCTTGCTGAGATGGCATAACAGCTTGCAACTCGTCACCCAGATTTACGTACATTGAAGTTCCCACTATGACGTCCTGTCGCTTTGATACCGCTTCTTTTCTTGCAGAAACCACCTTTAAGATTTCAGATTGTATAAAAGTCTCAGACAAGGCTTGCTTAAGACCTCCCTTTCTCTCGATATCCTGGAAGAAAACCCAGGCCTTCTCACATAAAGTCTGAGTCAAAGTCTCAATATAAAAAGAACCCCTGCTTATATCCGTTACCGCATTAATATGACTTTCCTCTTTAAGAAGTATCTGAACATTCTTTCCAATTCTACGAGAAAAAGCATCCGAACAGCCATTGACCTCATTAAAAGGTGCAACACTTATCAAATCACAGCCGCCTAAAGCCATAGAGAGCGCTTCACTTGTGCTTCTCAGCATATTCACATGTAGATCAAGTTTAGTCTTATTTCTAAAAGCAGTTCTTGCTCCAAGAAGAAAAGTTCTGGATTCTTCATTAAACCCACATTTTTCAGCGACTAAGGCCCAAAGAATACGTGCAGCCCTAAATTTCGCAATTTCCATGAAGAAATCAGAAGCAGCAGCAGATATCCAATAAAAGGAAGGCGCTTCAAGCTCCCCTTTGTCTTCCGCTTTCTTTAATTCTTCAATAGCCATCGCAAGACCAATGCCAAGCTCTTGAACAGCCGAGGCTCCAGCCTCTATGAAGGGCAAAAGATTTAATGAGACATATCCTGGACGCTTCATCGGAAGCTCTTCGCAAATTTCCCATTCATGCCGTTTTACATCTTTACTGCTTGCATTCGGCAAAAAAGAACAGAAATCTCCGCCGAGAATCGATGCATTTTCTTTTGTATAAAGTGGTTGAACCTCTATGCCTTCAATAGTCTTCGAGACTAATTTCTTCTCAAAAGGAACTCCTTTCAACTCTGCTTCGACGAGTTGAAGCCAAATTTTCAAGCCTTTTTTCTCAAAACCTTCTAATGTGAAGATCTCATTTTTGAAGTTCATACATGTTTTTTCTTCGGACATTTGAATCAGCCTCTATTTTAACATTGCATAGTTCCTGTCTTCATTAATCGGAGATGAAACTCAAAGGCTCGCTCCAACAAATGAGGAGTATGTTTTGATGGTGCTTTTTCCAAACCATAAGCCAGGTAATCTCGAAGCAAATCTCTGTAATCTGGATGAGCACAATTCTCAATAATAAGTCTTGCTCTTTTAACGGGAGAAAGTCCCCTTAGATCGGCCAGGCCATTTTCTGTAACCACAACTTGAACTGAGTGCTCATTATGATCCACGTGGCTTACCATAGGTACTACTGAAGATATCGCACCACCCTTGGTTATCGAGGGAACCATGTATATCGATACGTAAGCATTTCTGCAAAAATCGCCGCTTCCTCCAATCCCATTCATCATCTTGCTTCCAAGCACATGAGTCGAATTGACATTCCCAAAGATGTCTATCTCAAGGGCTGTGTTCATGGAAATCACACCCAGCCGTCTAATTATCTCTGGGTTGTTGGAAACCTCTTGACTGCGGATAATAAATTTATCTTTATAGGAGCTAATGTTTTGCTGGAAGCGAGCCTGGCCTTCAGGGGAGAGTGTTAGTGAACAAGTGGAAGCAATCTCAAGCCGCTCCGCATCGAGAAGCTCAAAAATTGAATCTTGAATCACCTCTGTGTACATGGTGATTGCTTCTAAGTTGGGATAGCTTGCAATTCCAGCAAGCACTGCATTTGCCACATTTCCAACTCCAGATTGATAGGGCAATTGCTTTGGCATCCTACCCTTTCGTTGTTCATGTTGAATAAAATCTATGATTCGATCGGCAATGGAACGACTTACCTCATCTGGCTTCTTGAATGGCAAGTTTAAATCAGGCTGATTAGTCAAAATAATTCCTGTGATTTTTTTGGGGTCGACCTGAATATATGGAACACCTATACGATCACCTGGGTGAAAAATCGGGATAGTTCCTCGTGCCGGAGGAGACTCTGGGATATATATATCATGAAGGCCCTTCACTCCGTCACCGAATCGTTCATTTAATTCGACGAAGACGCGCTCTGCTAACTGGCAATAAGTCGGCGACATTCCACCGCTCATAGTGAGATAAATCTTGCCATCATCTGTGATATCTGCCGCTTCAACAATTGCGGTTTTGGGATGAGGAAGGAATCCATAACGTACATATTGGGCTAGATGCGAAAGATGAAAATCAACGAATTCCACCTCTCCTGAGTTTATACCTTCTCGCATGTCGGGGTTAGATTGATATGGAATGCGATAAGATACTGCGTGAGCACGTGCCAATTCACCATCGAGCTCATCTCCCACGCTAGCGCCTGTATAAAGCGCAACTCTAAACTTTTGTCCCTGCTCATGTATTCTTCTCGCCCTTTTTGCAAGCGCGATAGAAATCGCCTTCGGGTAACCAGCAGGAGTAAAGCCGCTGCATCCAAGGACCTCAGAATCTGAAATCATTGAAGCCGCATCTTCTGCGTTCATCTGCCTTTCTCTAACAATAGCAGCTCTTTTCATTTTATTTCTAATAATTAACAACAAGCCCGCAGGGTGTTGAAATCTAATGTATTTTCATGAAAAAATCAAAAACATGACGCAGAAACCCGATGAAGTGCTCTATGAAGAATCCAAGGCCCTACCAATAATAGCTTCTTGTGATCATTATGCTGGAAAAGAAGCCTTTATTATCAAAGCTTTCGAAATTCAAAATTCTATTGGCCCGTTTTTTGATGTAACTTGCGATCTTGAGGATGGTGCGGCAAATGGCAACGAGGCAGAACATCTTCGAAAAGTCTCAGAGATTTTAAATTCCAACCTTAATCAATTCCACATGGCTGGTGTCCGAATTCATCCCGTCACTAGTCCATTTTGGGAAGAAGAAATCTCTCACATTATCAGAAATTCAGGAACTAGGATTTCTCACATTACACTCCCAAAAGTTTGTAGTGCCGATGAAGTGTTCCTTGTTTCAGAAACTATTCAATCACTATGCAATGAAATTGGGATTGAGAAGGAAATCGGCCTGCACGTTCTAATCGAGAGCCAAGACGCTCTTCAAGAGGTTTTTGAAATTGCAACTATTCCAGGACTTCGCGGCCTAGATTTTGGAATAATGGATTTTATTTCAAGCCACGATGGAGTTATTCCCATAGAGTGCTTGCGTTCTCCAGGTCAGTTCGAGCATGCCTTGTTAAAGCGAGCAAAGGCAGCAATTGTCGCGGCAGCGACGTTAAATGGACTTATCGCTTCTCACAATGTGAACATTGCATATGAAGATACAGAAGGCACAAAATTGGACGCTCTTCGAGCCCGAAAAGAATTTGGATTTTTGCGTATGTGGAGCATAAATCCCTCACAAATAAGACCGATCATTGAGGCAATGAGCCCTTCATTCGAAGATATAGAAAAGGCGTGTAAAATCCTCCTTCTTGCCCAAAGGGAGAATTGGGGCCCCATAAGCTTCGGCTCTGAACTTTACGACAAAGCATCCTACCGTTATTATTGGCAGCTATTGAAACGAGCGAAGTGTTCCGGCTTGCCCCTTCCTGATGAGAGTCTTACTCTGTTCTAGGAACTGCGCCTTGGTCTCCGCTTGAGTAAGAGCCCTAGTATGTTAAGATTTTCTATGTGATGTGATATTTTTTTGCTAGCCTACAGATGAGATTTGACAATTCAAGATTTCCTGGATTCGATCTTGGACCGGACGATGGAAGAGAGAGTGAATTTAATCTAAATGAAATCATTCATTTCCCTACGTCCGAAGGGCTTGACTTGGGGAGTCTTGTTGATGAAGCACAAGAGTGGCTCATAAGCAATACACCAAGCTTTCAGAGGCTTCAAGCGCAAGTCAAACGCGGCGATACGCCGTCTCAGTTTCAGATCGACGATGCGCTTGACTCTCTGGAAAGAACTTTTCAAAAGCTCTCTAACGCAGACGATACTACACACGAAGATATCCTTGGCCTTAACTTTGCGCTTGCTATTCAGCTTCTCAATTACGAAAGGACAGAAGAAGGTGAAAATCGCCTTTACGATCTCTTGGCCGGACTAAGAGAAGAGACTGGGGATTTAATTGGGCTCAAGGCTTTTGTTTTTAATGCTTTGGGCCAAAATTGCTTAAAAGAAGGAGATTTATGCCGTGCAGCCGAGTTTTTTGATGATGCAATTGAGTCTATAGAAACTCATAAAATTCAACATAAAGAAACCCTTTTGAATGCTTATGCAAACCGCGCAGAATTATATATCTATTTAACTAGCAAAGAAGATTGGCGTTTAACTAG
>JAAZON010000533.1 GCA_012797725.1 SAR324 cluster bacterium
AGCCTTTCCAAATCCGGCGCATCAGCCCCAAATGCTTTTATCCATGCCATCTTATGCCCAATCCCCCAAAGCCAGAGTATAAACAAGTCCCTTTCTCGTTGCCACACCCTATGAGAAATTGGCCAAAAAACATTTTCTCAGAGAAATTGTGAGAAGCTGTGAGAGGCGTGGAAAATTAATTGATTTAATCTGAGGAATTCTTGATTTTCACAGTTGTTCCAGGTTTAGAGACTCATTTTAACATCTGCGACTGGGCTGAATTCACACAAAAAAGCTCAAACCCCTGCATTTGGCCACAATTTTGTGTAACCACCCCCTACCCCATGGAGGACACAGCATTTCAATCACAATGTTTTTTATTCCTGAGCTTTCCAATTTCTACGAACTCGGTGGTGGCATACCAATCGTCGGTGCCTTATGCCAATAGAATGGTTTATAAGTACCTTCTGGAAACTTAACATCAAGATTTCCAGCCCTATATTCTCTTGAGGCTGCTTTATAGGCAAAGAAAACACTGAAATACCATGCCAAACACTCAGCTCTCCTTTTTGGGCATTTCGAAAGCACCCTTGGCCTATGGCTATAACGCTCTGAGGTCTTTGGATTCTTAGGATAGGCACCTCTCTTCATCTGCAATAATCTATCTCGCCCCATAAAGCTTAAGCCTTCTGCTAATTTCTTCGCCACTATCTTGGCTCTCCTTTCTTCAAGTTTTTTTTGCATTAGCTTAGCATAGTCCCTCTGGCTTAAGTTCTCGTAACCTGGAAGCCTTTCATACTCAAGAGTGACTATCGTAGTGAAATCTTTAATCCGAACTTTACGGTTATACCTCTTGGCATCGTTGTATTTGCCCCAATCTACAACCTTAAACTTCCTTTTAATCCCCCAAATGGCATCATGAAAACAATTATACCCAGGATAATCAGAAATCTTTGACACGAGGCGATCTTGTACTGCCTGAAGTACTGTATAGAAAAAATAATCTTCAATGTCCTTGTCCCCTGGAAGCATTTCTGAAGAGTATCGCCGTGCCCAAAAACGTCCCCCATCATATTCAGGGACGTAACGTTGCATAATCCTTGCCACAATTGCATTAAAATCTCGCATAAAACTGGCTCGGTTTTCTTTGGGAAATAGCGCTGTGGCCTGTATATGATTTCCCTCTATTGCTAGAGCGTAGAGCTTTACAGAGTAATTCTCGCGATATTTTGCTGCATAGCCAAGTATCGCATCTTCAAGAGCCTTATTGTTTATAAACCAAAGCCGTTCATTACGACTTCGAGTAGTTAAAAATGACCCCATAGTACTTGTTTCTATTCTAGGATGATAGCCCATGTTTGAGTATTCGTTAAAACACTCAAAAAGTTGCTTCAAAAAATCTAATTTTCATTTATTCTCTCACTAACCTGAAAGGACCAGAAAGCAGACTCGTTTTACTCACCACTTAACCACGAGGTCTCTGAGAAAATGTTTTTGGTTTTTGGAGTTTTTGAGGTTAAAATGCACTTACAATTTATGCCGGTTCATCTCAAGGAAACGGAGCCTATACATTGAATCTCTCTCACATATATAGCCACTATCAAATCCCGCTATAGCAGAAAAGATCATACCACCAGACTCAATAAGGTTTGGTGTGGCTTTATAGAAATGCTCGTCACCATCCGCAAAAAAGACCTCTCCCCTTTTTACCGCAGGAATACTCTCCCAGCCTGGTAATTTTTCTAGATCAAGAAAGCTTCGTTTCGAGTCGTTCAAAGAATAACCCTGCGGAGCTACAATAATGACATCCGGACGAAAGCTCTTTATCTCATCCCAGGAGACTTCAGCGTGACCAAAATCACCTCGCACAGTCTGAGGAAGAGCCGAGGCATAGCGAATTATATCAGCAATCCAATAGCCAGCTACAAGAAAAGGATTCATGCCTGCAATGAAGGTGACTTTTTTGTTTTTTGTGCGTTCGTAAAAATTATCTCCCCAGGTCATAAATTGAGCTTTGATCTTTTGAGCCAAATTATGCCCCTTGTCTGCTGCCTTGAAGAACTTTCCCAGCTCCTCAAACATTTCAAGGACACGAAGCAAATTTCTAGGATGAAAAGCAAGCAGCCTTACCGGAAAACCAACATACTCATTAAGGCATTCGCGAATATGGTTTATAATCTCGGGATCATCATCCATGTTAGGCACAACCGCGAGAACGACGTCGGGCTGCAGAGCTTTCAGTTTGTCCAAAAGCAAATAGTCAGAACTAAGGTTGTCGGCAATTACAGATTGAACAGGTTCAATATAAGCCTTACCATGAAACTCCGTAACTCTGGGCATATCTTTTGGGATTCGAGGATAATTACAACGGAAAGATACACCCACAAGCTCTTCATCTTTGCCAAAATAATAAAGCATTTCAGTCAATGCCGGGTCCAGCGAAATTATTCTCATTTTACTCAATTCCCTCCTGGCCAGATAAAGAAGTAATTCATCAAAAGCGGTCCAATCTAGAAAAACTTGCCGATTGACCAGCGCCTCTACTAAACACTATACTCACTTTATGTCCACAAAACGACTGTTAATTTTCTTGGTTTCTTGCTTTTTGGGGCTATCATCATGTTCTAATGTCCTGAAAGATTATCCCGCATTAGTGGATAAAGGGCCCCTCCCACTTAGCACAACTAATCCTTATCTCGGCACTAATTTATTTTTGTCAAACGAATTCCAGAAAAGCCCTGAGTTATTCAACTTTCTCAAAGGACGGGGCGCGCCTTCGGCGATTGACATAAAGGAAAGTGGTGTCGAGGTTCCAACCATGAGAATGTTTTATACTCAGGATAAGCAGATGTATATCGCAGAACTCCAACAGATTGAGCCTTATTATCAATGGATAGTTAGAGGCCCTTACGCAATTACAAGGATTGACTATAGAAGACTTCCGAAAGAGTCATCAATAGGATCACAAGAGGCTCTTTTTATTTATGAGGGACGTGAATACCGTTTTCGCGAGGCTCCACAAGAATCAGCAAAAACAATAGTATCTTTGAAAGTTCCTGAGGCCCCGAAGAAAAAATTTAAACCCAGGCCAAAAGCAGCAAAAGTCATAAAATCCGAGGGTAATGTAATTACAACACAGGCTCAACAAGTCACCCCAGCTCTAGAGATTGGAAGCAATACCTCTATGAATTTAGATCAACAGGCCCTTCAGATGGCAAAGAGTGGAACTATTCAATCCCCCAAGGTATCGGCAGTTGAAAGTTCCAATTTGGATAAAACCTCGGATGGCGATGTAATACATATAGTAAAGAGATCCAACCAAACAATGAAAGAAGTTGTTGAATGGTATATTGGTTCAATGGAAAACGCAGAGGAGATTGCCAAAAAAAATGGCGTGGCCTTAGATACTCCTCTGCCCGAAGGAAAGAAGATCTTGATTCCAGGACTGCTAGTTAAACAATCAAAAGCAATGCCTCAATAAGATCACAAAATCATTCTTAGCCATTTCAGCCATGGTTCTTTCATTTCATTTGGCAAAGTCTTAAATGCAGTCTGCGGAAGCGGTAAGGCAAGACAAACAAGGCTGACTTAGGTAGCGGTTAAGCAGACTGCAAGTAGCGGAAACATAAATGACTCAGGAAGAGCCAGTCGATTGGTGCCCAGAAGAGGACTTGAACCTCCACGGGGTTTCCCCCACCACCCCCTCAAGATGGCGTGTCTACCAATTCCACCATCTGGGCACATGCTTATTCGGTTCTCTTGATCTAGCAGCTAGAATGCTTTCAATCAAGTTTTTCACTAAAATCTATTCTTTAGCCGCCATTCCTTTTCCTTCTTTAGGAGCTTCGGAAACAGGAGCTGACTTTGCTTCCCCACCTGCCTCCACAGGCTTTGCAGCCGGAGCTTCGACTGGTGGAGGAGGAACAACTTTCAATGCCTGGGAATCTATAGCCTCCTTTTCAGCCTTTTTAGCCTCCTGCTCAACCTGTATCGCCTGATTGACCCTTTGGAGTTCTTCCGGCAAGGGCGCTCCCTTTGTGGAGACTCCTTGTCCCATTTTCGCGTACTGATTAACCAAAACAATAGATGTAATCATAAAAAGTATGGCAACAATCGTGGTTGCTCGAACAATTGGCTTATCAATACCAGCTGCGCCAAAGAGCGTGTTTGAACCACCTGCACCAAAGGCTGCTCCAATGTCTTTCCCCTCTTGAAGCAAGACGAGCGCAACAATGATAAGACAAAGAACAATGTGAATGCCTAAGATAATTTGAAACATTTATTCACTTCCATATTATAGAGATGCAAGCCTCTGAAA
>JAAZON010000534.1 GCA_012797725.1 SAR324 cluster bacterium
CGAAGGTTTTGGTGACGCCGTCATCGGTGAGGTATGAAACCAGCGTATCAGTAATCTCTAGCTTCTGCAGAGACAGGGGGCCTCTGTCCATGTAGCGGGCGATGAACTTGGTGCAATCCGCTGCATCGACTGGCTCTCCTGCCCAGACAGAGAAGCCAGAATGCTCCCATATGTTGATAAGCTCTATCCGGTCCGTGTCGATGAGCCCCGCTCGGCGCATAAGCGAAAGCACCTTGACTGCAAAGACCGCTGTGAACTTCTCATTGCTGAAATACGGAAGCTTGTGAAACGTGCCGTCTTTGGTAAACGCCCCGTCAGTGACAAGCGAATGCAGATGGGGATTAAAGCGAAGCGCCTCTCGCACCTGAGTCTTTTCGGGGTTGTAAATACGAGGTGCCTCTGAGGATATGGAATAAGGATGTTTGAAACGAGATTCTCAGCAAAAACAAGAGATCTCTTTGCGTCACACGATGGGCACAGGCATCGCCGTTTGCAGGAATGAGCTATAAGAATAGAATGTTTGCACTTTGGACACACCGCTCTTGCTGCTCCGTGAAGAAGTATGCCGCAGTTTAAGTATTAATCAAGCGCGTCAAGGACTTCCCCCCTAAGGGCTCCATAGTCATGCTCGAAACGGTCTTCCCAACTACGCTCAAAACTCTCTCGGTAATTAAACACTATACGAAAGAGACTCGTTTCCGTGGGCCGTCCTGCCGCATATTCTATTTGCCCATCTCTCAACAGCTTCCATCCGTTCACTCATAGGTATTCGAGAAAATTCTGAGTAAGTTGCCGGGGGGCTATTCAGAGATGAATTTAGCTAGCTAGCCAAAGAGTAGAAGTTAGAAAAAACGCGGAAAGGCCAAAGTTATAGGCTTGCTTATTCAATGAAGCATAACTATCTAATAATATTCATCTTTCGAGAACGTAAAAGCACCTCTGAATCTTGAGCAAGCTTCACAAATCTTTATTCTCAACGCCTTCACCCCTCGAACTCCTTTCACATTAAGATTCACTCCATTATTGTATCCAAGCAGGAATAGCGAGGTTTTTGCCCTAGCCTTTCTGCTATAACTTCAGTTTCACTCTAGGAGACAATATCTTGATGGGCTCGCAAAAGACCCTAAAAATTACAAATGCCCGGGAAAACAATCTCAAGAATGTCTCTCTTGAGATTCCGCATGACTCTTTTTCGGTTATTACCGGTTTGTCAGGCTCAGGAAAGTCTTCTCTTGCTTTTGACACTGTCTACGCCGAAGGACAAAGACGCTATATCGAAACCTTCTCTCCTTACACTCGTCAATTTTTTGATAAAGTGAAAAAGCCGGATGTAGATACGATCGAGAACGTACGACCAGCAATTGCTATTCAGCAGCGTACTCGCGTAACTGGCTCTCGCTCCACCGTTGGAAGCATGACCAACGTGAATGAGTATATTAAAATTCTTTGGAGCAATCTCGCCACCCCCGTCTGCCCCATATGCGGAATCAAGCTCAGAGCCTGGGATGCCAAAAGTCTTGCCAAGCATATTCAAAATCTCTTCGAACTGAAGTCCTCTACCACAATTTTAATTTGTGGCACAATTTCTGTTCCGGATAAGCGAGCTTTGATTGTTGAAGAAATTAAAGAACTTCAAGAAAAAGGTTTTAGTCGTTTCCTTGAACATAAGGAAAGAACCATTAAGTCATTAGATGACTTTGATGAAAGCGCCTTAGGAGATGATCGAAGCCTCTATGTCGTTATTGATAGAGTTCGAGCACAAAGCTTTCAAGCAAAACGAGTACGAGAATCGATCGAACAAGCTTTTAGCCTCTCCAAAGGAGCTTGCTGCCTTGTTGAATGGGAAGAAAGCCCTGGCTTTAGGCCTTTTTTAAGGGTTATGAACACACCTGAACAAGAAAATTTTCACCCTCTTCCCTTTAAATCTTCTTTCTTCTTTAATCATTATCGCTGCGAAGGTGGTCCCTTAAAAATTGCAAACCCTCGCCCAGCCCTCTTCTCATTTAACAGCCCCCTTGGAGCCTGTCCTGAATGCAAAGGTTTCGGAAACATTCTTGCTATTGATCCAAAACTTTGCGTGCCAAATGAAAATCTTTCAATTCAAGACAAGGCACTTCAATGCTGGAGTGGTGATGCAGCACGTGGTGAACGCAAACGGCTTTTAAAGTTTTGCGAGAAGCAAGCAATTCCAATAGATATTCCGTGGAGAAATTTATCCGAAAAACACAAGGAACTTATCTTTACATACAAGGCTCGTGATTTTATGGGGGTTATCCCCTGGTTTCGCTACATTGAGAAAAAAATATACAAATTACATGTAAGAGTCTTTCTTTCTCGCTACAGAAGCCAAAAACCTTGCCCCGTCTGTAACGGAACTCGCTTTAAACAAGACTCACTTGCATATCAAATTGAGGGCAAAAATATTTCAGAAATTTTTGATATGCCGATCAAAGAGCTTCTTAGCTGGCTCTTGGAACTGAAAGAAAAACTAAAAAGACAAGATAATCTTCCCAGACAATTAAATGATGTATTTAACAGTGTAGTTTCACAGCTGGAGTATTTAAACGCCCTGGGACTTCCATATTTAACATTAAATCGCCAAGCAAGAACTCTCTCTGGAGGAGAAACTCAAAGAGTAAACCTCGCTACTGCACTTGGCAGTGATTTGATATCCACTCATTTTGTACTTGACGAACCCTCAGTAGGTTTGCACCCCAGAGATACTGCGCGATTAATAGAATCCGTAAGAAAACTTCAAGCACGAGGAAATAGTGTGCTCGTTGTTGAGCATGATCCGGATTGTATCTTGTCTGCAGATCATATTATTGAAGTGGGACCTGAAGCTGGAGAAAAAGGTGGCCAGATAGTATTTTCAGGAGAGCGAACCAAGTGGCAGCCTGAAAAGCTTGATTTTGATGACATCAGCAAAATCAAACTGTTGTTTAAACAGACAAAGCAAACTACCAGAGTACTTGAAATCAAAAACGCTAGCGCTAGGAATATAAAGTGTCTCGATTTAACTATACCACTAGAAAGCTTTGTATGTTTAAGCGGAGTTTCTGGAAGTGGAAAGAGTACCCTTGTCACGGAAATACTACTCAAAGCCTACGAGGCATACAAAAAGGGGGATCTATTTGACTCTAAGTGCCAGATTAGAGGTTTTGAACACCTTGAGCAGCTTCTTCTTATTGACCAATCTCCTCTGGCCAAGAGCCCAAGAGCCAACATCGCCACTTATTCAGGAATTTGGGACATAATTCGAACGCAGCTCTCTCAAACTGATGACGCGATAGCTCGTGCTCTTCCAAAATCTTCCTTTTCTTTTAACACGGGAGCAGGCCGCTGCCCTGCCTGTAATGGGGCCGGCTTTATCCGAGAGGACATGCAGTTCTTAAGCGATGTTTACATACCTTGCGAGCTTTGCCTTGGAAAACGTTTTCAACAAAGCGTGCTTGAAGTTACACTAAGAGGGAAAAATGTCGACGAAATACTTCGCATGAGCGTTAAGGCAGCAAGCCTTTTCTTCCATTCTGATCAAAGGATCTCTCGCCCTCTTGAGCTTTTATGCCTTCTTGGTCTTGATCATCTTAGTTTGGGACATCCACTAAGTGAACTTTCAGGTGGCGAAGCACAAAGACTTAAGCTGATTCCCTTTATTGACAAAAGTGCTGCAGGAAAATCTTTGCTTATTTTCGATGAGCCTTCAACTGGGCTTCATATCAAAGACATTGAGCGACTTCTTGAACTTTTCTCCGAACTCAAAAGCAGAGGCCACTCCATTCTTTGTATTGAGCATAACTTAAGCCTTCTTTCATGTGCAGACTGGCTTATCGATCTGGGGCCTGAAGGTGGCGAAGA
>JAAZON010000535.1 GCA_012797725.1 SAR324 cluster bacterium
TCAATAGAATTTAGAGGAGACAACCTTGCTTCGATCCTTGGTGACAAAATGCCAATTTTTAGTACTGGTGTTGTTGCCTCATCTTATTTACTGGAGGAAGTCCGAGAAAAACTTGTGAATGTATTAAGAAAGGAAGGGTTTATAGCTGCGCGAATAGATGTTCATTACGAGAATGAATTAAGCATAGACAAGGTTAAACTAGTTGTTCGGAGCGTTGTTGGAAAACCGGTAACATTCAAATTCCAGGGCAACAAGGCATTCAAGGTTAATGAGTTTCTTGACACAATTAATATTTTTAGCCGCCGTATTCCTTTTGGGTCAAATACAGTCAATCTTTTGATAGAAAATATGGGTCTCCTATATCGTAGATCTGGGTATCTCTATGCTTCAATATCAAAACAACAATCACTTTCGGACGATGGAAGCCGCCTCATATTTACAATTACAATAGACGAAGGGAAAAAAGTTCATGTTTCAGAGGTCTCCGTGAAGGGAAACTCTGAGATTTCACTTGAGCAAATAGAAACAGCCTTTCTGAATGCAGGCGAAGTTTACTATAGAGATATGTTCCACCCTGATTTTGCAGTATCTGAGAATATTCGAGAACATGCAGATTTTCTTAGTAATTATTACATTCATGAGGGATATCCTGATGTTAGAGTGGAGAGCAGGATAGAATCAACAGAAGATGAAGATAAGGTTCGAATCATTTATACAATCGAGGAAGGAAGATCTAATAGAGGAGATTGGGTAATAGTTGAAGGAATTCCTGATGAAGTCGAAGAACCAGAAATCCCGAAGACTCCATATTCGCTGACTAAAGCAAATGACTACATTCGAGAAGTCTTGAATGCTTTGAGAAGGGCTGCTTATTTTAATCCTATTATAAACTCTTCGTTGATATCGGATGGAACGCAGCTTAAGTTTTTGGTATTCCCAGGCGAGAAAAGTACGGTCGACAAGATAATATTTGAAGGAAATGTAGTGGTATCCGAAGAGACGTTAAGAAAGAACCTTTCCCTTAAAGAAGGAAGTCCATGGGAAGCTAAAAATATACAGGAAAGTAGACTGAAGCTTTTGAAGACAGGACTTTTCTCAAATGTTGATATTCATGAAGAAAAAAACGGTTCAGATACAAAAAGAACACTTCGCATAGTAGTCAAAGAAAAGCCTTTGCAAACCCTGCAACTGGGTGGTGGGCTAAATAGTGAGTACGGTCTTCATATATTCGGCGAAGGAAGTGATATGGGTCTTTTTAAAGATGGGCGCTCACTCTCACTTAGATTGGATGCATACTATGACTCAGTGAACACTGATGTTGGTCGGAGCGCAGTTAATCTGAGATATCTTGATCCAACATTCGGAGGTTCAAATGTTAGCTTCACCGAAGACTTAAGATATGTGAAACAAAGTCTGGCGAATCAAGAATTCGATCTGGATAGGGTGTCACTTACTACAGCTTTTTATGATACAATGAGAAGTGGTCTAACACTTTCAGCCGGTCATACAATCTTCGAGGAAAGGCTTAACGATGTATCTCCTGATGCGATTCTTAGTCCTTTGGATTATGGCGTACTCAACATTAGTTCTTTAGCGGCTACTTTGCGTTATGACAAACGCGATTCTGCTTTGATACCAACTAGGGGCTTCTTTGCTAGTCTTGATGCAGGGCTTGCATCTGAGATGATTGCCTCTGATGCAAATTATTACTCTCTTAATGGTAAATTTTCATATTTGATACCGCTTCATTTGTTTGATAGGCGGTTTGTAATTTCTTTAGCTTCCAGACTGGCTTCAGCATGGACTTTTGATGGTACACCCGAGATTCCTATTAGCCAGCGTTTTTACGCAGGCGGACGCACTAGTGTTAGAGGATTTAGCGAAAATTCACTTGGGCCTAGAGGTCTCAACGGAAGTGTTATAGGAGGTGATGTCTTGGCAGTCAATAATATCCAATTTAATTATTTAATGAACGATTCGTTTGCGTGGCATAGTTTTTTTGATTTTGGGAATATTTACCTGCGTGAACGTGAAATCGATATGACTGATTTGCGAAAAGGAACTGGATTAGGTATGGAATACTTGTCTCCCGTCGGACCAATTGGCATTGACATTGGCTTCCCTCTGCAGAGAAGAGCTGGTGAGTCCTCCTATAGGATTTATTTCACGGTTGGGACACTTTTCTAGAAAAATCCCCTGTATAAATGCCCTTAGTAGTAGCGAGAATAGGGCAGAGATAGACACCAATCACCCTGCGCCATTGCTTCAATCCGTATCTTTGCCCTGGTATAAACTGTAATATATCAAGCTACTTATGTGAGGTGATGTTAGATTTTTTTATTAAGGAAGGTTTTTCAGCAGCCAATTTAGGTTTGAGTGCATCAAATGTCATTAGAGGGATGAGAGTATCATTATGCTATTTAAGTCCATTGTGCAAA
>JAAZON010000536.1 GCA_012797725.1 SAR324 cluster bacterium
ATTTACAACCTTACATACCCGTAACTTCCTCCACTTTGGAATCAGGGCATAAAGTTCAAAGAACAAATACCCTACGTTATAAAGGGAACACCTATTCGCTTCCTTTCGGTACATACCGTGGTGAAGAGACCAGGGTTCTGGTCGATGAAGAAAATGGCACCCTGGTGATCAAGACCATGGATGGAGAGCTTCTGGCAAAGCACCTTATACCAGCCGGGCGCGGCAATAAAGTCATCAACCATAATCATCAGCGTGATAAATCAACGAGCATTCAAAAACTCTGTGATCAGGTAAAGGTTCAGTTCACGAACCAATCAGGGGCTGAAATCTTCCTGTCCAAATTAAAAGAACGCTATCCCCGCTATATACGGGACCAAATAACAGTCATGTCGAACTGCCTGGCAAAGTACGCACAGGAAGACACCGACAAAGCATTGGATATGTGCCTTGAGAAATCCCTCTTCAGCGCGAATGACTTTAAGTCAATCCTCTCCTCGGGTGCGATAATCAAGGAGAATCATAATGAGGTGGAGATCAAATCTCTTGGCACGCCCGAAACGCAATTGATGGTAAATATCAAGCCAAACAAGTCCACTATAGATGTCTATCAAAACCTCTTTAAAAGCAAGTGACATGACGCCGGATAAATTAACAACCATACGAGGGTATGCAAAACGACTCAGGCTCTCGGGACTAACGATCAATGCTCAGGATATCCTGCTCAAAGCACAGAAAGAATCTCCCAGTTATGATGATTTTTTGACGCTGGTGCTGGAGTCAGAAGTGAAGGCGCGTGAAGAGAAACAGAGACTTTTACGCTTAAAAGCTGCCAAACTTCCCTTAGCACATAATCTCGACATGTATGACCACTCCATCTCAAATGGTTTGAGCGCAACTCAACTAAACCAGCTTAGGGAACTACATTGGGTGGAAGAAAGCTTCAACCTTATGCTCACAGGCCCTTGTGGTGTAGGCAAAACATTTATTGCCTCCGGTCTTTGTGCCGATGCCATTGATAAGGGGTATAAAGCCTATTTCAGAAATATGGATGAACTACTTGCCACCCTTAAATTGAAAAATATAGTTGCCAGTGCAAAAAGAGAATATAAGAACCTGATTGCCGCGGACGTGATTGTCATAGACGATCTGATGAATATATCTGTAACTCGTGAAGAAGGCAATCTTCTCTTTTCCTTTATAAACAGCATATATGAATCCACTTCGTTTATAATCACCACCAACAAATCTCCTGCAGAGTGGGCTCGTGCGCTTGACGACGAAGTGCTGGCCACGGCTCTTCTAGACAGACTGCTCTATAAATGTGAGCTCCTCCAACTCGAGGGCAAGAGCTACAGAATGACTAACAGAAAAACTATTTTTAATGAAAACTAAAAAATGAATAAAAATGGAAACAAAGAATGAAAAAGTGAATAAATGAATTACCTTTGCAAAAGATGCACAATTGTTACCGAAATTACTGCATCATTGTTACCGAAAGTGCTGCATTGTTGTTACCGAAAACACTGCACTTTAATTTACCGAAATTACTGCATTCTCAGTTATCGTTAGCAATTGTTCCCAAAGATACTCCATCGTGGTATGCGGTTCCTTTAACTCTTTAACGATTCCGGGCAGCAATGATTCCAGATCAAGAAAACGTGGATCTTTCTCTTTTTTGTTTCCCGGTGGCTGTAGCAATGCTTTCAGTTCGGCATCACTAAGTTGACTCAAAGCCTTA
>JAAZON010000537.1 GCA_012797725.1 SAR324 cluster bacterium
AATTTCTATTGGCATAATATTGAAGATCAAGTATTTGAGCGAAGTTGCCAGACGTTTAATTATATTGATCGTTCTCTATTCAGTTACTGTAGATTTCTTCTTCATAGCTCTAGTTACAATTCCCTTATGGACTGTTTTAGGAGTATATTATGGGCAGCTCATTGATCTTGGGAGCGAGTCAATGAATGAGAAAATGTGCTCAAGAAAAAGAGAACTCATTAGTTAACTAACATTTTCAAGCAACTTCGAGAATAGCGTTGGTGACAGACTCCGTTTTTCGGCTATAGCAAACATGATGCAGGCTTAAAGATTGTTTCGCGTGTTGTAGATAGTCGGGTTTATCGAGTAAGGAGAGTGTGTTATGAGAATTGGATTTGTAAGTACGTGGTTTGAACGTGGAGCCGCATATGTTACTAAACAGTTTCGGTCAGCATTGCAAGCGAAAAACGAGACATTCATCTATGCTAGAGGTGGAGAGATGTATGCAAAAGGCGACCCAAACTGGGATGGGCCAGAAGTCACTTGGGGGTTAAGGCTTTTTGATACATCTGTCTCCATTCCCCATATTCTGAAATGGATAGACGCAAACAAGATCCAACTTGTGTTCTTCAATGAGCAACATGATATTGAGCCTGTGTTGAGTATTAAGAAGCAAAGACCGCACGTGATCGTAGGAACATATGTTGACTACTATAAAGAGTCTACAGTATCAGATTTCCGCTTCTACGATTTCTTAATCTGCAATACAAGAAGACACTATTCAGTTTTTCAGTGGCATCCACAATGTTTTTATATTCCTTGGGGTACCGATTTAGAACTCTTCTCTTGTACACGAGATGAAACTGATAGAACTGTAAGATTCTTTCATTCAGTCGGTATGTCGAACAGGAAGGGTACGGAATTTGTTATTGAGTCTTTCATTAAAGGAAAGCTCTATAAAGAGGCGAAGCTGATAATACACACCCAGGTTGATATAAGCAAGACTCCGGGAATTGATATTAGTCTGTTCTCTAGCTACAATATTGAGTACATACATGCATCTGTTCCGGCTCCTGGGTTGTATCATAAGGGAAATGTCTATGTCTATCCGACTAAGCTTGACGGTCTAGGCTTAACAATATATGAAGCTTTATCTTGCGGTATGCCTGTAATCACAACCGATAATGCACCGATGAACGAGATAGTGAACAATGACATTGGGAAGCTCATTCCTGTCGAGAAATTCGTTTCTAGGACGGATGGTTATTATTGGCCACTCTCAATAGTAAATACTAATGAACTGATCAAAGGAATGCGTTATTACATAGAAAACGCTGATCGCATGTATGAATTTGGCTATGCTGCTAGAGATTATGCGACGAAGGAGCTTAATTGGAACGACAGAAGAGATATGATCAACGAGGTTTTTGGAAGTATTGCAGCATGTCCACGGGACATAACAGATATTTCGGCAGAGCTAAAGAGAATCAGAAGAAAGAGAAGACTAGTTTTCGGGAAAGCATGTCTTGATCTCCTGCCTGTAAATCTGCAGCACTTGGTTTATTCAAGATACAATCCAGGCAAGAAGAAGGATGTGAGGTAATACTGCTTTCGCTGCGTATCATTATGAGTAAAAGAATGGGGATTGTGAGGTCTAGATGTCGAAGAGGGTTGGAATACAAGAACACCAACTATGGGTCTAAACTCCAGTCGTTTGCGCTTCAAAGAATTTTGGCGTCTCTCGGATACTATCCAGAGAATCTTGCGGTATTCCCCAGTAATAACA
>JAAZON010000538.1 GCA_012797725.1 SAR324 cluster bacterium
CTAGTTCATCATTGTCATTTGATCGTTTTCACCGGAAGAAGTTACAGGTTGGAGCACTCTAACATTAGAGGCTAAACAGTTAATCCCGGGTTCTGGATTTTTATCTGTCCGAATACTGTATTTACCTTTGCCAAAAACACTGGTGGAGTATTTTCGAATATGCTCCTCAAGGAAGTCGTCGCCCAGATAATCCTCTCCTTCGTAACAACCGGCAACTTTCTCCCACAGACCGAAATCGGATAGGACAATCACCAAATCACGAAACTCCATATGCCACCCCCATTTGTCAAAGGTTCAGCTCCACATAGGTATCGTTAAACTGCTTTTACATGATCCCAATATACCGCAGGGTTATCGCCGGAGAAGAATGGTTGAGCATCTTCTGAATGTACTCCAGAGCCACCTCAAAAACAGATACAACATTTTCTGAGGCTTTCCCATATCCTGAATACTCCCAGGATGCTCATCTATCTTTAGCTGCCACTAAGGATGTGGTTGACAACTTGATTGTCACTTGAGTAGTAGACTTTTCCTTATTTATATGATAAGGTCCATATTATCTCCCAATTCAACACAGAGTCCCTATTATTGTTTATTATCAGGTTTAGCCTTTCTTCTCGCAACAATTTTCCCAATGGTTCTTCTGGATAAGGAAAAGACGTATTTAAGCTCGGGCTTATAAAGAAGAGTGATGATTATTAGACCTAGAATCGAACTTCCCGCTTCTAGATATGCAGAATCACTAAACGTGTTTATTAGAGCGACTGCAATGAGAACCAGGGTCCCTATAGAGTATCTTGTAAGCCCATAATCAACAGGGAATAGTTTTCTTGAAATGAGTGTTCTCGCATAGAAGAAAACTACATATGATAGACCAGTAGCAAGAGCTGCGCCTCTGGCACCATATACTGGAACCAGTGCAGTATTTCCAATGAAATTAACCAGAGCTGCCATTATTGATATCCACAAATGCCAGTGTGTTTTTTTCTTGAAATTGATCCCACCAACAGTTGTTTCTGATACAGTGTACATTATCGGGTTGAATATCAGAAACGGCATAATACTGGCAGCTGGCAAATAAGCTTTGTCGAGTATCAGAATGATAATATCTTTGAAGCCTATCAATATAAGAGACACAGCAAACATGAAACCTGCAAGAACCTTCGAAGCTTTAGAATAAAGGCTCGTATCATCAGGCTTATTTTCATAGGTTTCATAAGCAACTGGTATCCAGAACATGCTGAATCCTCCCTGGATTATGAGAAGTACTGCAACGATTTTATTAGCTGCAGTATAGAAACCGATCTCTTCAAACGAAGAGAAAGATCTCAATGCCAATTTATCCATTGAGCTGAATAGCCATGTTACCATGAATGCTGGAACGAAAGGAAGACCGTACAGGATCACTTTTTTAATCTGAACAGTAGAAAGCAAGATTCTCCTTTTCCAGAAATCGAGTTCAATCATTATAGAAACTATAAGTACCGCAAGATGACCGATAACAGTTCCAAAAATCACAGCATAGAAATCTCTAGCAAACAACAGAGCATAGAAAATCAAGCC
>JAAZON010000539.1 GCA_012797725.1 SAR324 cluster bacterium
GAGTCAACTCTGAGGCAACAAAGTTCAGGTGAGTCTCTGATTGAGAGAATCTATGGGACGATCTGGGATATTTTGTCTCACCCTGAAAATCAAGAGTTAATAAGGAGCCACTTTCCTAAGGCTTCAATCAAAAGACGTAACACAGGATATGCTCTTGATGCGCTCCTTGAAATGAGGCCGTTTTCCAACAATGGAGAGCCATTTAATCTCTGCAAGTTACTGGTAGGATCTGAAGGTACATTGGCTTTTGTCACAGAGGCGGTTCTAAATTTATCGCCATTACCCCCTCCTTGTAGGGGGGTTCTTTGTGTGCATTGCCGGACTATTAGAGACAGTTTGCTTGCTAATTTAATTGTGTTACAGCACCAGCCTCTGTCATTGGAGTTAATTGATCGTTATATCTTGGAATGTACGAAGGCAAATAGTCTTTTTAGTAAACATAGGAATTTTGTTGAAGGAGATCCTGAAGGCATTCTTTTGGTTGAACTCGCTGGAGAATCTATTAATGAGGTTCGAGAACAATCGAAGAAAATTGAGGTTGAACTGAAAAGTGCTGGGCTGGGATTTCATTATCCTTTGTTATTTGGTTCAGATGCTCAGAGTGTGTGGGCAATCAGAAAAGCTGGGCTTGGTTTACTAAAAAATATTCCAGGTGATGCTAAAGCGACCTCAGTCATAGAGGATGCAGCTATAGCCCCTGAAGATCTTCCGAGTTATGTGGAAGACTTCGACAGGCTTCTAGCAAACTACAAGTTATCGTCGGTTCACTATGGTCATATTGGCTCAGGTGAGTTGCATTTTGACCCAATTCTTAATCTTAAGACCAAGGAGGGACAAAAGCTCTTTAGAACAATTGCAGAAGAAACAGCAAAACTGGTCAAGAAATATAAGGGATCTCTAAGTGGTGAACATGGTGATGGAAGATTGAGAGGGGAATTCATTCCTTGGATGGTCGGAGAGGAAAATATTGAACTGTTTAGAAGAATCAAACAGACCTTTGACCCCAATTTGATATTTAATCCTGGGAAGATAATAGATACTCCACCAATGGATCATAACCTTCGCTTTGAAGTGGGAAAGGGGTTAGATCCAATAAAGACAACTTTCCATTTTAGAAAAGCTCAGGGAGTATTGAGAGCGGCAGAGCTTTGTAATGGCTCTGGGGATTGCAGAAAAACTTCGAAAATTGGCGGAGTGATGTGCCCAAGTTATATGGCGACTCTCAACGAGAGAGATACTACAAGAGCGCGCGCTAATGTCCTTAGAGAGTTTTTAACAAATTCGGACAAGAAAAATAAATTCGATCATCCGGAGATTCTCTCCATATTGGATCTTTGTGTTTCATGCAAAGGTTGTGCATCAGAATGTCCGTCGAATGTGGATATGTCAAAGCTTAAAGCAGAAGTTTTGCAGCAGTCCTATGATATTAAGGGAATACCATTGCAGGCCAAACTTGTTGGACATTATGCAAGTTTAATGAAAATTGCTGCCATGATTCCCAAGATATCTAACTGGTTTTTGAGAAGCAAATTTCGTTCATACCCTTTAAGACGTGTTTTGGGGATTGCTACAAAGAGGATGTTGCCAACTTTAGCGCATGAGACCCTTAGGGCATGGTTTAGTAAGAGGGAATTTGAAGGGAAGCGTATTCCCGGAAGTGTGGTCAAAAGAGGGGAGGTGGTTCTCTTCTGTGATGAATTCACAAATTACATAGATGTTGAAATAGGGAAAAAAGCTATCGAGCTGCTTGAATATTTAGGTTACGAAATCCAGATTCCAGCTCATGCCGAAAGCGGAAGAACGATGATTTCAAAAGGGCTGTTAAGAAAGGCTCGTAAAGTTGCAGAGGAGAATGTGAAGGCCCTCTCTCGTTTTGCAGCAGAGGGGATTCCAATCATAGGAATTGAACCTTCAGCGATATTAAGTTTCCGTGACGAGTATGTAGATTTGCTTGATGATTCCATGCTTCAGGTTGCAGAGAAAGTGTCTAAAAAGACAATGACCATAGAAGAGTTTATTAGCGAAGAGATGCAAGCTGGTCGTATCACTACAGATTCTTTTATTGAGAAGAAACAAAAGGTCTTCTTGCACGGGCATTGTCATCAAAAAACTCTGAGTTCGCTTGAACCCACCATTAAAGCGCTTTCACTTCCCAGCGGATATGAAGTTGAAGTGATAGATTCTAGTTGCTGTGGAATGGCGGGATTTTTTGGATATGAAAAGGAGCACTACGAGATCTCGATGAAAATGGGAGAACTCAGACTTTTCCCTTTCATAAGAAGTCTTCCAGAGGACGCAATTATTGCTGCTCCAGGCACAAGTTGTAGGGCACAAATCTTTGATGGCACAGGCCGAAGGGCCCTTCATCCAGCCGAGGTGCTTTGGGACGCATTGAGGAAATATTAGAGTGTTTCTACTGTACCACCGGGGGTACAGAGAGAAGAAAAAAAGTAGCTGGGGTACAGGGAGAAAAGCCATCCGGGACTCTCCTTTTAGGAGGTCCCGAACGACTTGGGTGTGTGTGTAGGAAGATCTATTATTGCAAAAGATTAAGGGCAAGCGTTGGTTGTTGATTTGCTTGTGCCAAGACTGCAGTAGCTGCTTGTTGCAACACAGTCAGTCTCGTTAGTTCCGCGGCTTCTGATGCGACATCGACATCTCGAACACGACTTTCAGCTGCGGCTAAATTTTCGCGGGTAGTGGCAAGATTATTAATAGTCATTTCAAGTCTTGATTGCACAGCTCCAAGACTGCCCCTGGTTTGTGATAATGAGTTTATAGCAGCATTCACAGCTTCTAATGCTAATCTTGACGCCGAAACTCCATTGTCAATAGTCGTGCCAGTAAGCGAAAAAGTCATAGCGGCGCTTCCAACCTGTGCAAGACCTAGGGATTGAAGGTTACCTTTCACACCATTTATTTGAATCTGTGAAGTGGCAGCCGAATCAAAGCCAACTTGAAGCACGATGCTAGTGCCTGCAGAAAGAAGATTAATACCATTAAATGAGGTAGTATTTGCAATTCTTTCTATCTCAGATCCTAGCGCAGCAAATTCACTTTGAAGAGCTGAGCGCTGAGTTGTTGAATAAACACCATTTGCTGACTGCTCCGCAAGTTCTGATAATCTTTGTAATATATTTGCAATTTCAGTAAAAGCCCCGTCAGCCAGTGAGATCGCTGAAATTCCATCATTTGCGTTACGAATAGCAACAGAGGCAATTTTTTGATTTGCACGCAAAGAATCGGCCATGGCCAACCCTGCTGGATCGTCTACCGCGCTATTAATGCGTAAACCTGAGCTGAGTTTCTCAAAAGTGCTGCTTAGTTGATCGGTGGCAGCGCTAAGTTTTCGCTGTGCTTGAAGGGAGGCAATGTTATTTCCAATGCTTATAGTCATGTGTTTGCGCTAACAAATATCCACAAGCGAATCCACGCAGTAGTCTTTTAACAAAACTCCTTAGTCGTTGTGTCTTCTATTGTTGCTATGAATTGGATGTTTGCGAGTAATGCTTGAAGGGCCTTATCTTGATACATCCATGTACATAGCCTTTGGAGCTTAAAAGAGCAAACGGCAAAAAGAAGTATCCTCTTTATAAATAGCATCTAAAAATCATTTGGAATTGAAAAATACGATTTTTTCTGACCCATTAATACTCAGTACAATTACAGTTTTTTAAGTTTCTTCTCTTAAGTAGATCGGAACGTTTGCTTTAATTTCTTTTAGCGGGCCTTTTATCCAGATTAACTGATAATGCCCAAGAACTGGGTGTTTATGGAAATAATTAATGTTTTCTGGATTCAGTCTGCATAGATACTCTGAACAGGAAAGGATATCAGAGTTAAGGCTCGAGGCTATTTCAGAGTTTGGCTCTCTAAGAAATTCTAGGTGTGAAAGTCGATCTAGCGCTCTTTTTGAAAGCAGCCACATTGAATTTTCTTGGTCTAATTTCCAAATGTAAAATCCATTGAAATTGTAAGGTGCATAAATCTCCTTGCCTTGTATATGCTCTGCAAGAAGTTCTGCGTCATCATGATAATGTGTTAACTTATACAACGATGAGATCTCGTAGCGTTTTATGTCATGTGACATGAAGTACATGGAGTCTCCTAGCAGCAAGCGGTAACTTTGGAAATATATTATGATGAAAAGGCTAGAGATGAAGCCGAAAGTCTCAAGGCACTTTTGAATAATGCTATTTGGCTGCCATTCCTTTTTTAGAATTGCCCATAGCAGAGGTGCGGTAAACCAAGCTGCATAACGTAAAGATCCAATCTGAGAAGAGCTTAAGTTCGAAGTGCTGCTTGCAAGACTTGCAACCAAAAGCACCGACAGGCAGATAAAAAAAAGTTGAAGTGCGTTAGCTTTGGCTATTCTAGATGGAAGTAAGAGAAATAACAGGGGATAAAACCATAGGCAACCCATCAGCGGACTAATAAATATATCAAGAACTTTGTCAAAGGTAATGAAGTCAAGAGAAGCCCCTTTCAACACGGGATAGAGACTAAAAACCCCGAAATATTCCCTAAAATAAAAAAGTTGCAAGGCAGGGAAAATCAGTCCGAGTAAATACTTGAGCCAGTGAGAAGGGCTTGGCCAATCTTTGCCCAGTTTTTTTGAATACAGAAATGTGTGGATCGGGAGAAACAAGAGAATTGGGATATTTTGTGCGGCCGCGATTCCTAATGGGATCGTTGAGTAATATCTTAAACGAGGGCTGTCGATTAGGATAAATGCAATAAGAGTTAGGGCAAAACAAAAAACTTCCACATGCTCCCATTCTAAGTAACCTGTCAGAGGTGAAGCCAACGTTAAGGTCAGAGTCAATAAAGCTTTGAAAGATGGGTTCCCAATCAATAGAAGAGAAAGGGATAAAATGAAAAGCAAGAGATTAAAAAGTCTAAACGAATAATATTCTAATCTTCTGCCGCTATCGATATAGTGAAGAAGCGCATACAAAGAAGAAGTGGCAAGCGAGTACATCCAGGAATGAATGTAGCGATAATCTCCATTTTCATCTGGATAAAGGCTTCCAAAATTCCCACAAGCTTGATCTGTCTCTTTTAATTGATGGCCATCTTTTGGAAGGGGGGGCTTTGCTTCTGACAGTGTTAATCCAAAAGGATTTGTTAAGTTCCAATAATCACGTCTGCTTTTGGTGTCAATTCGCAAAGAATGATCGAAGACAATCGATTGTGTTTGAATGATATATTCACGGCCATCACCGCGTTCATAAAATGGTGCTCGCAATACTTGAATTGCGACAGCTCCCAAAATTAAGAAAAATAGAAAGTAAATTAAATGCTGCTTCATTTTTGCTGAGCGATAATCACTCGTGTGTTGGCTTTATTTTGGCAATATGCGAGAGGGAAGACCAGGGATTAAAGTA
>JAAZON010000540.1 GCA_012797725.1 SAR324 cluster bacterium
TATGAAGCCTTGGAACAAAATCTCTCCTCGCTTGGTGCACACATTTGTTGTAAAGTGGCTGATCCGGAAGATTTTATGTTTACGGGATGTTAATTCATGAACCAAATCCCACTACCACTTGGTAGAAAGATTGCATATAGCCCTGATAATTTTGTCCTGCACAGCGGTATAAAGGCCTTGGTGGACAGAACTCTTAATGAAATTGTTCAGGATCGCTTCTCAATCGTATATATCAAAGGTGGGCGAAGAAGTGGGAAAACACATTTATCTCTCTACTTGGCCCTTGCGGCCTCGACAAAGGGACTCTATCCCATTCTCCTGGAAGGAGCCTTTCTTGAAAATGAGATGAAGCACTTGGATCTTAAAGGCGGTGTGGACTCATCTTATTTAGTTCTCATTGATGATATTGAGAATTATTTCCTGCAGCCAAGCTACTCGGACTCTGGAGCTTTTGTGCACTTTGTGGAATATCTTCGGGTGCGCAAGGCTTCACTTGTTATATTTAGCAGTAGATGTATTGATGAATTACCGGTTGATGAGCATGTCCGCAGTCGTCTATTGCCGGGTGGGGCAAATGAAATCAGGGAACCTGCAAGAACTGAAATGTTGGAACTATTACATGTGATGGCGCAACAACGAGGCATTCTGCTGAAACAAAGAAAGAGAGAATTTCTTCTAAAGCGGATGCGAACAGAAATCCCTGCAATAGAGCAATTTCTTGAGAGTGTACTTGAATTCTCGAGTGGTGATGCAAGAAGTCTTCACTATAAGCTATTAAGGGCAGCTCTCGATAAGGGGCAAGGGACTAAATAGAGAAATACCCCTTTGTAAGCCTTCATCCATTTGCGATGATTTCTACAGGAGGTTGCTCTATTTAATCTATCTTCGTCTTAAAAGCATATTAATGCTCTCAATAGCAGAAGCGGTGCTTGAGCCTGTAGGTTTCCAACTTGCTTGAAGAGTGGCAGAAACCCTATTTTTATTGCTCATATATTGTTGCCCTTGCTTTGTAGTAGAAAATTTCATTGTTTTTTCTACACTTTGAGATAAGGCAACCTTTCCAACTGCAAGCAAAATGTTTGAGAAAGCACCATCAATACGGACCAAGGATCGTTTTTTGGGTAGCTTGATTCTAGTTGTCAATCGTAACCGCAATGTCCCATTTTCTGGGGACGGTGGAAATTTTATTCTCACACTTCCCTTTTTGAGGAGTTTAGCCATTCCCAGATTTGTTAAGCTTTTCCGTGCAATCTCCACTGATTCGTCCATAAATTGGGTAATTTGCTCCAAAGTATCCGGAGTCGAAGTCGCTGTTGGAGTGGGTGTAGGGCTTGGGGTTGAAGTTGGGGTCGGTGCAGGGCCTCCTTGCAGCGTATCAAAGCTGACTTGGAGCAAGGTGCCGTTGCTGCGGCCTACATAAAACTCACAAGCAGCCACAGGAAGTGATTGATACTCATTTAATTTACTATTGCCTCCGCCGCTGCAAATTCCGGAAAAGCTATTGAAACCAACCAGCCAAAAAGTGTTGGGCTCTTGGGACCAAAAGGCCTGTCTTAAAGCGAGTACATAAACATGACTGCCTTCAGGAAGTGCGCTATAGGTGCAAGAAAGTTGTTCTGGGTTTAAGGGACTAAAATTTGGATTGTCTGTATCAAGCTGAAATGGGCAATTAAGATTAAGCGGTGTCAAATCGCCTGATTGATCGCTCATTATAAGCAGGCGTCCAATAGCTGCACCGGGACCCCTCATCTCAAGAGTCAAATCAGACCCTAGGGCGACTTCTATTTTCAGCGCTAACAATGAGAGAGCGATAAGAACAGAGAGTAGGAAATTGTAAGGAACATTAGCCTTGCTTTGTTTCATGAAGAACTCCATTAATAGAGGGATTATGCCCATGAGTCTTGCTAGGTAAAAGCCCCGAATTCAGAAGGGATGAATAACATATATGAATATTTTGTTCTAGATTAATATTGTCGGAAGACTTCCGATACTTCCAAGGATTTCACTGGATTGACAGAAATATAAAGCCTTGTCAGAGTATAGTTAATTACTTCTAGAGAGAAACTCAAAGCATCTCAATAGATTAAATTCTAGAGGAGAAACTCAGCCCTTGTCTAAGTACGATTTATTGAGGGATAGCAAAGGTCTTGAAGCATTTAAAGAGGCTTTATCTTTCTATATTAAGCCAGGAATGAAGATTTTAGAACTTGGCAGCAGTGGTGGGCTGCTTTCCTTTCTTGCTGCTAAACTAGGCGCTGAAGTGGATTGTGTTGAAAATGACCCAGTGTATCTATCTACACTTCTTGATTTTTTAAGGTTGAACGACTGCACTGAAGTAAATGTTATAGAGGCCGATCCTGAGGCTTTTGTTCCTGATGAAAAAGTTGATGTTGTAATCTGTGAAAAGCTCCACGCAGCCTTGCTTGAAGAAAAACAAATTCAAGTGATTTCTTCCTTCAAAAGAAATTATTTAGAGAAATTCGGAGAAGCAAGTCTTCCTCTATTTGTCCCAGAGGCAACGCTATTGGCGATACAGCCCGTTCAGTATTCGTTTGATTTCTATGGGTTCAAAGCGCCAGTCCCAATGTTTTTTGATCCATATAATCCTCAGACTGGGTTGGTAGAATTAGGAGACCCAGTCCTTTATTCGAGTTTTGAATACCGAAAGACACTGCCACTTGATTTCAGTTGGTCAGGGAACCTTGCTGTTAAAGTGGATGGGACTTTTAGTGCGCTTCGAATAATTACAAAGAATCTAGTGGGTATCTTTGTTGAATCAAAAACCTCGGCTGATTGGCATAATGAATACCTCGTAATTCCTGTTCCAAATGAGAAGAAGGTCAAAACTGGCGATATTGTCAGGTTATCGTTCTCGTACCAAGCTGGAGGAAGTCTTGAGTCATTAGTTGAGAGCGTGTCTCTCTAAGCCCTTGAAAGTATTCTTGCTGTGAAGTTCATTGAGCTATCTCAAGAAAACCGCTATAAATAACAAAAATCATTTTTGTCAGGTGAATAAATGAATAATAAAAGACGTGTTGTGGTGAGTGGAATGGGAGTCGTGTCCCCCCTGGGAAATAATGTGAAGACAACTTGGGAGGCTATATTAGCAGGACAGTCGGGCATTGGTTTAATTACCCGCTTTGATACCACGGATTTCTCATCAAAGATTGCTGCCGAGGTCAAGGATTTTAAGCCAGAAGATTATATTGAGGCAAAAGAAGTAAAGAAACTAGATTTGTTCTCGCAATATGCAATTGCATCCGCACAAGAGGCATGGGATGGCTCTCAACTCTCCACTACGAATATGGATCCGGCACGAATTGGTTGCATATTGGGAGTTGGAATTGGTGGGATCTCAACATTGCAGAAATACCACGAAGCTTTTTTAAATGGTGGAGTTAGAAAAATTTCGCCATTCCTGATTCCAGCAATGATATCAAATCTTGCCCCAGGTAATCTTGCTATTCGGTTTGGATTGAAAGGTGTGAATTACACTCTGACTAGTGCATGCGCTTCAGCAACTCACGCTATTGGTGAAGCCTATAGGGTGATTGCCGACGGAATTCAGGAGGTTGTGCTGACAGGCGGTAGTGAGGCAGCTATTACGACCATTGGTATTGGTGGTTTCTGTTCAATGAAAGCTCTTTCCACTAGAAATGACGATCCACAACGAGCCTCACGTCCTTTTGATAAAGACAGGGATGGCTTTGTAATGGGAGAAGGTGCCGCGATTTTGATTTTAGAGAGCTTAGAAAGTGCAGAGAAGCGGGGGGCTCCAATTCTTGCTGAGGTTGCAGGTTATGGAGCATCTTGCGATGCTTATCACATTACTGCTCCAAGTGAAGATGGCTTAGGTGCTATAGCGTGTATGAACAATGCTCTAATAAGTGCAGGCATGAGGCCGGAGGACATTGACTACATAAATGCTCACGGCACTTCAACGTCCTTTAATGATAAAATTGAGTCGCTAGCAATTAATAAACTTTTTGGTGCTTGGGCTAAGGAAGGATTAGCAGTAAGTTCAACCAAGTCAATGACAGGCCATTTGCTAGGTGCGGCAGGGGCTGTAGAGGCTGCGTTTAGTGTTCTCGCTATTAAAGATGGGATATTGCCTCCAACTATTAATCTTGACAGTCCTGGAGAGGGATGTGATCTGGACTATGTACCTCATATTGCAAGGAGATGTAAAATTAGAGCAGCAATGTCGAATTCATTTGGATTTGGTGGAACCAACGCGGCGGTGATCTTCAAAGCCTTCAATTAAGGCTAATTGGCGCTGATGACTGAAGATTTTCTGGAAGAGAAGATCAGAGCAGAGGATATTATTCTTGGCTCTCTAGGCTTTGGAGAGGATGCAAGAATCATGCATCTGGAAAGAACAAAGACAGGGTATAAAGGCCATGGCTGTTATAATGATGGGGAGGAATTCGACTTCCAATCAGATGAGGATCTAGATGCTTTAGAACTTTGGGCTCTGTCTATTCTCCTAGGTTGACCAATGCTTTCATTATTTAAAAGTTGCAGCTCAGCGTTTTGTTTTTTAACCATTGTTTCTCTCTGTTTTTTTTTGGTACCTGTAGCAGTTCAGGCTGCGAAGCGAAAAGACTTAGGTTCTTCCTCTGAGAAAGTCGAAACTCGTTTGTTTAGAAAGCTTAACTTAAAAAACTATGGTTCATGGCTTGTTCGCTATGGCGATTTAAATGGGGATGGTGAGGCGGATATATTATTTGTTCAGGTTGATAGAAAGCGTAGGATCACATGCCTTACAGCCATTGAAATGAATGGAAGAATTCTCTGGCAGCAGGGCAAACCCAACAAAAGGCATTACTCTATTACGGCAGACGCTCCTGTTCAGATAGTCGATTTCTACGGAGATGCTAGGAATGAAGTTGTCTTGTCGGAGGGTGGATATATTAAAGTCCTTGAGGGCGAAACGGGCACTTTGATTAAAAGTGCTCCCAAAAGCTGCATTGATGGTCTTTTCTTTATGAAGTCAAGCATAGAAAAGCCAGGTCTAGACAGGTTGTTCTGCAAAACCTCACATTTTTCATTCTCCGCCTTGGACACTGATTTTAACGTCCTGTGGTCTGGCTTAGGAAATCTAGGGCACTACCCTCTGGAGCTTGATGATCAAAGTTCGGGCATTCGAGGTCTCTTGTATGGTTTTGGTTTCTACAATCTTGAGGGTGTTAAGATTTGGTCGCTGGGGAATTTAGGACCACACAATGACGCTGCAGATGTTGGTGATATAGATAATGATGGCGATGTGGAAATTGCACTTGCTTCAAGCTGTCCCGGATATCTCGTCAGCTCAATGGGTCAGATAAAGTGGAAGCGTCCCATCAAACATGCGCAGCATGCTATCATCGGCTGTTTCAGAAAACCAAGGGATCAGAGACAGATAACATTTGTTGATAGGCAAGAGGCAGGTACAATAATCACTTTTGACAAGGACGGCAAAGAGCTTTGGCGTAGCAGCCCACAAGGAATGCTTACAATGATCAGTGCGCTTTCTGGTTGGAGCGTGCAAAAAGAAATGGAATCGATCATTGCATTCAGAAGAAGTCTTGGTCCTCCTGTTATCATTGATGGGTATGGAAAAGTGATTACTGTATTGCCAATGTTTAAGAGAGGGGATAAGGAACTATATAAAGAACAACACTTTGTTCAGCATTTTAATGCCTTCAATGAAGAGAGCGAGGCAATCTTTATCAATAATAGAAACACACTGTGGATTTACCGAAGACGTGGAGCAAAGAGTACTTCAACTCCGGTATCGCAGTCTCAAAACCCGAGACTATATAACGCTTCCTTTTATATTGGGATGCAGTAGACCAAGGGCAGTAGAGGGGTATGGTTAGGAAGGAATTTTTTCTTCGATGTTCGTTGTCTGCTTAACTGCCAACGGATGTCTGAGTCTGTTTTTTCGGCCCGACCGCTTCCGTGAACTGCCTTTCTGATTCCGCAAACTGAGATTAAGATTATCGGCCTGGCAGGCCTGTCCTACGACTTGTCCTCCGAAGCACCTGGCCTTGGCCAGGGCGAAGGAGGACGCAGCCGCAGGTGCGAAGTAGGAAGCAGGACCCTCAACCTCAGCTTGAGAGCTTCTTGATAAGACCGCAGCTCAACTTTATCGCTTAATCAACAATGTAGTATGAGCAAGACGAATTTTCGAAGGGCAACGTTTTTTTAAACTACATTGGGCGCACAAAGGTCTTTGCGCTTTGCAGACTCTACGTCCATGATAGATAAGCCAATGGTGTAAATTTCGCCAATCTTTTGACTTAAAGCGGGCTCGCAATTCAAATTCCACCTTATCTCTAGTATTTGCACTTGCAAGGCCAAGGCGTCTGCTCACTCGAAAGACATGGGTATCGACAGGAAGAGTCTCTGCCACCCCAAGCTCAGTTAAAATCACATTCGCACATTTTCTCCCAATGCCTGGAAGCGAGATAAGTTCGTCAAAATTTAGGGGAAGTACAGAGTCAAAATGCTGCTGCACTCTTTTAGCAAGACCAATGAGGTTTCTTGCCTTGCTCCGATAGTAATTAATTGGTCGTATTAGCTTCTCAATAGTACTAATACGAGCTTTCGATAGGGCCTTGAAGTCTGGCCATCTTTTGAAAAGAATAGGGCTGATTTCATTGACCTTTTTGTCGGTGCATTGAGCAGACAGCAGGACTGCCACAGAGAGCTGAAAGGGACTTAGAAAATTAAGTTCTGAGTGAGGGGTAGGGTAAAGTTTTCCAAGTTCTTCTAAAATAAAATCTTCTATCTTGCGCGACATGTCGACCTGTCGAATAATTTAAAGTGAGAACGCATATTAGTACGGACACACTGCCTCTATTTAAAGAATCTTGGTTTTTAGCAAAGTTCTTTAAGCAGTAAGTTTGTTGATAAAGAAGCAGTATACCGCTCTGGGTATACCTTATGGAAAATAGCATTCTTTATCTATACCTCAAAAGAGTTGCAAGCGGCGATCGGTCGTATCTTAAGCGTCTTTGTCAAAAAATCGCTGATAAAGTGGTTTATGTTCCAGTTCAAGATGAAATCGACTCAGGGGATCAAACAGGACTAGTTAAGCTCAAAGTTCCCTGCGTTCGGAAACCATTAAGAAAAAGCTCCGTGCCGGTATTTACAACACCTGAACATTTTGCATTGTGGTGCCAGGCAAATGGTCACACAACAGGATCGGTATCTATTCTATGTAGTGATTTGTGCTTGGCTCTTGATAATGGATCTACCGTACATATCAATCCAAATTCTGATTTGAGTGTTGAACTGAATAATCAGTATAAAAAACTTATCGCCCAAGCGATTTCCTAATCTAAGAAAATAGGAGTGATTACAACAATTAACTGTATCTGCTCAATAAGTGCGGGTGGTGGAAAGTGTGATTGTGGGAAGAAAGAGCGAGGATACCAGCTATAGCTAAACAGCAACAAAAAGGAGGAACGCCGTGGCCGCGCAAAGGCCCAGGTTAAAGACTTCTCTTTTAGCGAATTATCGCTTTCTTTAAAGGCTCAAAAAATGCGTTCAAGACTTGCCATGCGACCTCACTAGGGGATTGAACGGGGGGACGATTTATCGTGGTTGCTAAATCTGTAAGCATTCGCATCATTGAAAGCCCGCAACAGCGTGGCAATCTGGACTTACGCATTGCCAATGGCACTATCGTGCCCTCGCAATGACGGTGTTGTCAAGGTGTTAGCAACCCACGTGAACGGTTACCCAAATCTCAATCGTACCTTGCTTCATCTACACTTTTTGAGTAGTTCCAATTAAATTATCAACTGACGCCTCAAGGAAGCATGCTCTTTGAGTATGCCTTGAGGAAGTAGTCTTGGTTCATACATGTATAGTTCTTTCCGAATCAAGCGCTCAATCAACTTGCTAGCACGAGCTCGTATGGTTCTGAAAGTTCGATCTTTTATTTCAATCTTCAATAGATTTTCTGCTAGTTGCAGTGGGAGAGTGGAGTCAGGTTGGCCATAGCGTGAAACGCAAAATAGATCACAGCCAGCTTTTAAGGCATCACCGATGCAGTTTTCTTGCTTGAAGCTCTCGCAAACTGCTTTCATGCAGATATCATCGCTGATAATTACTCCCTTGAAATGTAGCTCTCGCCTGAGAATGCCTTTTAGAATATTTCTTGACAGAGTGGCAGGTAACTCGGAGTCAAGTTTGGGAAACAAGACATGAGCAGTCATAATAAAAGGCACTTTGATTTTAGAAAACGCCTCAAAAGGCTTTAGCTCGCAACTCATAAGAGCTGCTTTGTCTTTGTCCACACAAGGTAGTTCTAGATGCGAGTCTTTTGATGTGTCTCCATGTCCCGGGAAGTGCTTCGCACAACAAAGAATGCCATTTGCAAGTAATGTCTGTGCAAAAGGAACTGATGCAGCCATAACATCGTCAGGATTTGTTCCAAAAGCTCGTTCCCCAATGACAGGGTTTTCTGGATTTGAGTGCACATCCACAACTGGTGCAAATACAAGATTACACCCAATTGATTTCAGTTCGATGGCCATGGCTCTTGCAACTTGTGCGCTCTGTCGTGCGTATTGCATCGCGGGTGGAAAATGAGTAATAGGGGAAGGAATCCGATGAACACGCCCACCCTCGTGATCAATAGAAATGAAGTATTTTTCCCTACCTATTAGTTTCTTTATTTCAGATTGCAGTGAAGAAAGTGCTTTGATCCATTCTTCATAAGAAGCTTCTTGAGTGAAATTATGCGCAAATAGTATTACACCTGAAGGCTGCAACACTCTAAGGATTTCTTTATCCGTATCATTTAATGATAAGCCTGAGAGGCCAACGATAAAATGTGTTCCATATGCAGACAGGTCATTCATGATTGGGGTAAGTTAAGCAGAAAAAGAGCATAAATAGCAAGGGTTAGTAATCTAATACCATCCTTCTTGCATTTTCAGGAACTAATCCTGTATCGTTAAACCAAACAGCTAGCATATTTTTGCGACTGATTTAATTCGGCAGTTAAAAAACAATCTCCAAGCATGAACCTTTTCAATGAGGAGTGACTTGAAATGAATCAATATAAATCTGTCTCACGTCTTAGTGCCCCTGTTATCAAAAGCTATAAATCCCAAAAAAAAATATCAGTGCTTACGGCTTATGATTATTGCTTTGCCCATTTGCTTGACGAAGCGGGCATTGATGTCATTCTGGTCGGTGACTCCCTAGGTATGGTGATGCAGGGGCATAACAGTACTCTCCCTGTCACCTTAGAGGAAATGATATATCACTCTCGTTGTGTAGCCCGAGCCGTCAAAAGGGCTCTTGTGGTAGGAGACTTGCCTTTTGGTTCTTATCAAGTTTCGACAGAAGAAGCGCTGGCTGCTTCAATGCGTCTGGTTAAGGAAGGTGCTGTGGCAGCAGTGAAACTCGA
>JAAZON010000541.1 GCA_012797725.1 SAR324 cluster bacterium
AGTTAATCTATTCTAAACTAAAACCGATTAAAACGATCCATTGTGTACAGCAGAGAAAGAAGGGTGGCACCAACATGCCCTTCCTAAAACCGATTAAAACGATCCATTGTGTACAGCAGAGAAAGAAGGGTGGCACCAACATGCATGCATGCATGCCCTTCCCTTAAGGGGTCTGACTAGCACTAGCTGATCATTATTTAGCTCAAGTACCAACTTGATTGTCAATGAACCAGAGAGCTGGAAGCTTTTGCTAAAGAAAGGGAAGATTGGGTTTATACGGAATTAATATTCCTCACTAAGCTTTGAAAACAAGGTGTTTTTTATGAGAATGGAAAATGCATGTTTTTCGTGATATGAAATCCCGTTGTCGTTTGGCGATTCTCCCCTTTCTGCAAAGGAAGATCGGAGATTATTGAGATGGGATGTGTCGAAACCCATTTCAACAATCCCTGAAGTATCATGGCGGAAAAGGGAGAATGGAGAGATGGCCGAGTGGTTGAAGGCGCATGATTCGAAATCAATTATTTCCTGTTTCAGCAATTTTCAGCGTGTTGAACTAGCCAATAAAATCAGGTAAAATCGTTTCATTATTTTTCATCGGGCTTCATCAAGTTTCGGCGATTTGTGCCCCATTTGTGCCCCAGGAATTATGAGTCGATTCAGTTTTACCAAAAAAGGAATTGAGGCACTAAAGGCTACGGGCCGTAGAGAAGATCACTATGACCTGGGATTTCGATTGGCCGGCGTTTCCTTTGGCGTTCGCGTGTCAGAGAAAGGATCCAAGGAGTATTTCGTTCGTTATCGTGACAAGTACAAAAAACAACGGCGAATGTCTTTAGGAGATGCAAAGGTTAAGTCACTCGAAAAGGCGAGAGATAAAGCCACCAAGATAGCAAAAGCCCTAGGCGACGGGGGAAATCCTGCCGAAGAGCTTCATCAATACAAACTTGCACAGACGGTCGATGAACTTTGTGACTTGTATTTATTGGATCACGCGAAGTTCAAGAAAGATGAAGGCGCAGAAGACAAGCGCAGGCTAAAAAAGGATGTCAGGCCCTATATCGGTCAAATGAAGGTCTGTGACGTACGCCGGAGAGATATCATAGCATTGATTGAACGAGTCTCAATTGACCGCAAAGCCAAGGTTTCTTCAAACCGACTAAGGGCCTTACTTTCAAAGCTCTTCAATTTTGCGTTGGAACGCGAGCTAATCGAAAGAAGCCCTTGCGCCGGTCTGCCAAAGAAGCCAAAAGAAGCCCCCAAGGAGCGTGTATTGAGCGAGAAAGAGATAAAGGCACTGTGGGCCTGGCTTAATACCGAACCCGCGGCAAATGCTGCCGTATTCAGGCTGATTCTGCTTACAGCTCAAAGGCCGATGGAGGTGGCCCGAATGGAGTGGAACGAAATCCAGGGCGACATTTGGGAGATTCCTGGGGCAAAGACCAAGAATGGCCGCTCTCAGACGGTTCCTTTGTCTGCTCTTGCCCTCAAGTCTATCGAGTCGATGATGCATGGCCGCAGAGGGCGTTTCGTTTTTCCTGGGGAACGTGGGGAACACGTAATGCCGCGTACGCTTCAGCATGTAACCGAGCGAGCTAATGAAAAGCTGAAAGGGAAACGGTTCACTCCTCACGATTTGCGGCGAACCGCAGCGACTTACCTACGGAAACTGGGGATCTCCCGAGACGTTGTCGGGAGTGTTTTGAACCATACGCATCAGGGCGTAACTGCAGTTTATGATCGGCATGATCTATTACCGGAGATGAAAGAGGCGCTTCATAAGTGGTGCGCTGAAGTTGCACGGATTTCGGAGATTGAGGTACCGAAGGTGAAAGTGAGAGCAATTGGACGGGGTTGAGGATTGAAGGCGGATGGAAAGTATATTTCCTGAATATATGGCTTGGCGCTTGCTCTTTGGGCCTGATGTGCCTTTTCCAAAATTCGACCGACCAAGTGGACTCACATCGCGGGAATTGGATAATCTTCGAATATTCAGAGACGTGGGATTCAAGTTGATGGCTGATATTCATAAGGACCTGATTAGTGGGAAGCTAAATAACCTGTCAATCAATTCAGTCTTAGGCTGGCTTCATGGTAGAACCGGAATTAAGTGGGAGGATCATATTCATCCTGCGTGGACATCCAAATATCAGTCTCGACCGAAGGAGAGTCACAAAGATATTACGAGAAGGTCTTTTCTTGAATGTGAAGAGGCCAATAGAAGGGAAGAGGCGCAGAAAAAGAAATTGTCTTGGATAGAAAAGCGTGATTTGAACCTTGAAAAGGATTTTCTTAGGTGTTTGAGAAAAAATATCAAATTAAGTAATTCCGCATGGGCTAGCGATGTATTGAGCAATCGCCCTTCTTTAGCTCTTAAGGGCAGAAATCAAGGAGGTAGACTCTCAAAAACAAAACTTCGAGCCATTGCTGCCAAAGCTAGGCCTTATCTAATGGAGCGTTGGCCAGTCTCCAAGAAAGAAATCTTCTCTTGAGAGTTGCCACTTTTTCGAGGCTATCTTTTTCTCTCTTGCTCAATTTCGAGGTCCAAGTCTGCTAAATATCGGGAGATTCTCACTCACCTGTTGCCACTTTTTTCTCACGTGCTAGCCACCGATCCGCACTATGCATGCCATAGTGCGCAACATGAAAACGAATGACACCACAACAAATGAGAGGAATACCCCAGAACTGTTGTTTTTGAACGCTAAGCATGTCTGCCAAGTGTTGAGTCTTAGCAGAACATCACTATGGCGACTCTGTCGATCTGAACAGTTTCCACAGGCGAGAGTTCTTGGCCCTAACCGAATCGCATGGCTTGCCAGCGACATTCGCAAATGGGCTAAAAGTCGACCGGTTGTTGGCGAAGAAGAATAGAACTGTGAAACGCAAGCATTTTTCATATTGGCCTCTAATGCCTGAGCCTGGCACTTTTCGGCATTTGAAACTGGAACAGCTGCTCAATGATGAGCGCCTTGTTCTTGTTGAGCCACCACAAACAAGAAAGGAAAAGCGCCTGTTCAACTTTGTTCAGTGGTGTGCCGCCGCCGGTTGGTCATTATCCAAACAAGGATTAGGAACAGATAACCATTTACTCAATTTATGGGAACTTCGCTTAGTGGGAGTTCCTGATCACATGAGGGCTTATATCCTTAATTATTAATGGAGTTGCTGTTTTATGAGGGAAAAACCTGATTATTCGAAAATACATATTCACACAGCAGAGGAATTTCTGGATCTTGAACTTCCTAAGATTCAGTTTTTGGTTGGTGATTGGCTTCCACGAAATGGCAGCTTGCTTGTAGGGGGGGCTCCGAAAGTTGGAAAGAGCTGGTTCGTTTATTACATGGCTGATGCGATAGCCCGGGGCCAAAGATTCCTTAAATGGGAATGTGCCGAAGGAAAAGCTGTCATCATTGACTGTGACAATAGGCCACAGACCGTTCAGCATCGTCTTGCTTTAATGGGGAATGGTTTAGTAGTGGCGGCCTCTAAGAATCTCAGAATAATCACCCGAGAGACCTTTACTGATAACGAGCAGAAATTTCCAAACTTTCGGGATCGGACAGAACTGCTTGCTGTGTTCGATCTGGTTGGTGAGGCTGATATCGTATTTCTCGACAACGTGAACCTAGCATTTCCAGGTGGAAACGAGAATGAGTCAGTATTCTGGAATGATCTCGAAGGCTTTATTCTTGAGGCAAGAAGGCGAGGAATGACTATAGTCGTGGTTCACCACACTCCAAAAGCAAATCCGTACGATTTTTCCGGCTCTCACAAACAGTGTCGAGTTGTCGAAAGTGGCGTGATTCTTGGAAAGATTGGAGTCGATGCTGGAAGGGAAGCTCATTTCAATGTTGTATTCAAGTTTATGCGCGAGATGAGTGAACAGACTGAAAGCTTTTCGGCACAACTCACAAGAGAAGACACTATCTTGAATTGGAAACTTGGCTCCTTTGTTGAGCCATTATCGGAGGAATTTACGAGCGAAGATCCTAGAAAAGCTCAGATTCGTTTCTTAAAAATGAAGGGTTACACTTACAGGCAAATAGAAAGTGAAACTGGAATCCCCAGAGCAACGGTCTGGCGTTGGGCTGAAGGTGCTTCAGCGTCTCAGTGTCCCAATGTCCCGGCAACAGACGAATGTGAGACTATAAACCATCGAGGAGCAATATGTCGGGAAGACGCGCGGTTGTGAGAATTATTCAAGAATATGAAAGAGCAAAGCAAGTACTTTGTCCAGCAGTCTCACACGAGACACATGAGACAGTGAGACGGTTGAGACAAGCATGTCGCGTTACCAACTCACCTGGGTTGCAATACTTGGCTCATAGCAAAATATTAATTTTCTACCCCGGGTGTGGATGGGGTGAGTTTTGGCTTCATTGATGAAACAGAGAAAAAACTATTGAATATGCTTGAATCAAATTGGCTCTCGCTGAAAATGTAGAAAGAAAAGAATATTTCAACATATTTCGACAAAACTATGGGTGGATACGGATCGGGTGGATGGAATCGCAAATACTGGGCAACGGTCGAAGATTGCCTTCCAATTAGCATCCGATTGCTCAAGAGCCACGGATTTATAGAAGTCGGCACTAAAGGAATTTTGATCTGGGGCAATTTATCCATTGAGCTTGAAACGGTTTCCGATTGTTTCATCGACCTCCGTTGGAATACCCCTAGCGGCGAGAATTTTTGTCAGCGAATTGGATTTCAGTGGTTTGCTCATGAGAGACATTTCGGTGGCCATCAGTATTATGTCGTCTGTCAGAATTGCTGCAAACCATGCGCAACTGTTTACCTCTTCGCCAATATATTCAAGTGCCGAAAGTGTCACCGTCTGCCTTATGGGTCGCAGCGGGAACATGAAGAATGGAGAATGCTGCGCAAG
>JAAZON010000542.1 GCA_012797725.1 SAR324 cluster bacterium
ACCATCTTGTCAGTACCACGTGGCTCAGATGCCCAAACTCTTTGACGGCTACGGCGAATAAACCAGTTGTTAAGAGTGTCCAGAAATTCAGGTAGTTCCTTAGCAGCTTCATTAATCAGATACTGATCCAATTGTTCAGTGATGCGTTTAATAAGAAGTTCCAACTCTGAGAGGATAAAAGTATCAACCTCTGAAAGAGGGAGATCCTTTGGGTCTACCCCCAGTTCCGTTGAGTCGATGCCATCTATCTCCGCATAGGTGCTAAAGAATAAAAGAGCATTCCAGAGAGGCAGATTGATTGTTCGCACCATATTCTCAATGCCTTCATCTTTGAACGCAAGATCCGCCATTTGCACTGCATTGGAAGATAAAAGATATGCCCTGAATGCATCCGCCCCATAGTTGTCAAGAAGGACTAGAGGATCGGTGTAGTTCTTCTGAGACTTGGACATTTTCTTGCCATCTGCAGCAAGAAGTGTCCCATGCACCATGCAGTTTCTAAAGGCTGGTTTGTCAAATAGACCTGTGGCAAGCACATGCATGACATAGAACCAACCTCTTATCTGCGCTGTATATTCGACAATGAAATCACATGGGAAATGAGATTCGAAATGTTCAGATCTTTCAAATGGATAATGAAACTGGCCGTAGGGCATTGAACCAGATTCAAACCATCCATCAAGCACTTCTGGTAGATGTTTCATTTGTCCGCCGCACTTGCAGCTAAAACTAATATTGTCCAAGTATTCTTTGTGAAGATCGGGAAGTTTGCAGTTCCCTTTCGCTTCTATCTCGGCTGCTGAGCCCAGTACTTCAATCTCTTTGCAGCTTTCGCATTCCCAAACTGGTATGGGAGTTGCCCAGTATCGATTTCTAGTTATGTTCCAGTCTCTAGCATTTTCAATCCAGTTTCCAAATCGCCCTTCTTTTACCGTGGCAGGGTACCAATTAATGGCTTCATTGTTTGCCAAGAGGCGGTCCTTAATCGCATCGATATTGTAGTACCAAGCATCGAGAGCCCGATAAATTAGCGGCATTCTACAACGCCAGCAATGAGGATAATTGTGTTCTACTGTTTTCTCTTTAAAAACAATGCCTGAATCCTTTAAGAAACGAATTATTTCTGGATTCGCATCGTGAACATTTTTCCCTTCAAAGTCGCTCACTTCGGAACTAAAACAGCCCTTGCCGTCTACGGGGTTAACTAGAGTAACTCCATTTCGCTTGCAGAGCCAATAGTCATCTTCACCAAAGGCTGGTGCTATATGCACAATGCCCGTGCCCTCATCAGTAGTGACAAAGTCTCCAATGAGGACAGGAAAGCCTTCTGGGCTTTTTGATTCAAAGTAAGGGAATATTGGGCGGTATTTGTATCCTCGATTTATTAATTCTGCGCCAGTAACTTCTTCCATGATCTGAAGATCCTGACCCAGTTCCTTCTCGAAAGTTTTAATGCAGTCTGTCGCCAATATGAATATATCTTTTTTTGCTTTGATAATCGAATAAGATATGTTAGCGCCTACTGCAAGAGCGAGGTTCGATGGTAACGTCCATGGGGTTGTTGTCCACGCTAGAAAATAAGTATTTTCCTTTCCTAAAACCGGAAATTTTACAGTAATTGTTCGTTCCTGCCTGGGCCGAGTGCTGTCGTCCAGACGGGTGTCGGAAATTGAAAGCGCTGTCTGACAACGATAACAGTATGGACTGACTCTGTAGTCTCTATAAATCAAGCCTTTTTTGTATGACTCCGAAAAGGCCCAGATTACTGACTCCATGAAGTCACGATCCAAAGTACGATATGGATGATCGAAATCTACCCAGCGACCAATGCGCTCAATGTATATTTTCCAGGCCTCATTGCATTCGGAAACTATGCGGCGACATTCATCGTTGAATGTCTTCACGCCAAACTTCTTTTCTATATCAGTCTTGTCGGTTATGCCCAAGTTCTTTTCAGCTTGGGTCTCCACAGGAAGGCCATGGCAGTCCCATCCCCAACCTCTTGGGACATAATAACCCCTCATTGTTTTGTATCTTGGGATCAGATCTTTCAAGATTGTGACAAAAAGAGTTCCGTGGTGCGGGCTGCCAGTTGGAAAGGGAGGGCCATCGTAGAAAATGAACTCAGGGCCATTTTTTGTTCTCTCGAGTGACTGCTCAAATGTTTTTTCTTCTTTCCAGCGTGCGCCAACCTTTTTCTCTAATTCAGGAAAAGATGGACTTTGTTCAACTCTAAAAAATTTCAATCTATACTCCTCATGAATCTCGATAGATAGCTAATCTTTGTCCTGAATTTCAGGATCTCAAGACTTCTTAGCCAAGACAAGAATTTACTAGTTTATTAGCGTTCTCTCAAGAACTTGAGTTTAATTTGCGTCTTAGCCTTTTATTAGGCCTTAATTTGGCTTATTTTCTGTCTATGAAACACTTTGAAGTGAGAAAGAAAGACAGCCAGACAGAAGCTAGAATTGCTACGTTTAAGACAGCTCATGGTACTTTCCATACGCCTAATTTCATGCCAGTAGGCACTCGGGCCTCCGTAAAAGGGATTGATGTGGAACGTCTGAAAGAGGCGGGAGCTGACATAATGTTGGTGAATACCTATCACTTATGGATTCGGCCTGGTATGGATCAGATAGCTAGTCTGGGAGGAATCCATTCTTTTGCGGGCTGGGATGGTCCCATCTTGAGTGATAGTGGGGGCTTCCAGGTTTTTAGTTTAAAAGGAATTCGTAAGATTTCTGAGGAG
>JAAZON010000543.1 GCA_012797725.1 SAR324 cluster bacterium
CGTCTTAAGGCCCGATTCAATCTTCTTAGCAATCTCGACCTCCCCCTCTCTGGTCAAAAGGCTCACATTTCCCATTTCACGTAAATACATGCGGACTGGATCTGTGCTCTTTCCAATTGCTACTGTTTCAACGTCCTCATCTCTCATGGCTGGGAAAGAACCTTCAGATTCAAACTTAGAGTCCTCTCCTGCAACTATGTCAATGTCATGTTCGCCGAACATTGACATGGCTTCTTCAAGCTGTTCCTCAGAAACAGCTTCACCATCAAGCGCTTCATGAAGATCTTCAACCGTCAAATAGCCTTTCTCTTTGCCCAGATCGAGTAATCTATCTACATCAGTCATAGAACTCGTTGCTTCTGCTTCATCTGTATCCAAATCGATATCAACACCAACATCTGAACCAGGCGCCTTTCCTCTCGTTGAAAGTTTAGATCTTGTTGAGAAAACCCTGGATAATGGTTTCTTGAAAAGCGCCTCTTTATTCACGGCCTTTGAAAGCCTCTTAGCTGAAGATTCAGTAGCGGGTGATGTTTTAAGAAACCTCTTAGATATTTCTGGCAACTTCAATGCCCTGCTCGCTCCGACTTCAGATCTGTTTATTTTCGTAACTCTCTTTTGACCGACTATTTTTGGCGTTGCTGAATCAAAAGCCATCGAAGTCTTCTTCTGGCCTTTTCCTAAAATTATCTTAGGTTTCAACGTTCCTTTAAGGCTTCCACCGATCTTTTTCTTGAGAGCCATTTTCTCGGCAATTTTTCCATGTGCAGTTTTCAAACTCGAATCCTTAGACTTCCTTGAAGACTGCAATTTAGCTTGTGAGGTCTTTTTAGTCTTAAGAGGCTGCTTCACAGACAAGGACTTCTTCTTCGCAGAAGCCATCTTCTTTGATATAACTTTGCCCCGTGAGGACTTTATTAATACTTTTTTCCCACCAATTTTTTTTAGACGTTTCACAGATTTATTATGTACCACTCCCTAGCTTCCTTTTAGACGCATAACAAATTGAGGATATGACGAGGCAAATACTATAAAGGAATCAAGAGCTTTTCACAAAGGTCGAAGTCCAATAATTAGTATTAATCAATGAAACCTTATTTCAAGAACCTTGAGCTAAGTCCTTTAACTTCCTCGAAAGATTAAGTTTTTCCTGCAAAAGAAAGATCTTTTCATCCTCTTCTGAGCTTCTTTGAAGTAATTTGTCAATCTGGCTTATTTGCTTCCTTACCTCTTCTTTCTTTAACGCGATGCAGCAATCCTCAAAGGAAGCCAGGAGGTTAACTCCCGCACGCTCTGCCATGCTATAGGCTTTTCTCCAATGTTCGAGCCATGAGACGCCAAAGCGCTGCAGGAGCCTTTTTGTTTCAGCTTTCTGTAAAGTCTCGCTTTGCTCCAGTATTGTTGCAAGCCCTTGAGTAAATAAAAGGATTGATGAATTTACAACCCTACAAAGGTCTGCATCATTAAGGACTCTTGGAGCCAAAATGTCGCGGTAAACCATTAAAGCGCTCAAAAGTTCTTGCTCCACACGGCTAAGTTTTCCAATTTCAACAACCGAATCTTCTGCTTGAGTCTCCTTTTCTCGAAGTTCTGAGAGAAACGCCGGTTCGTTCAGTGCGTCTTCGCTGTGCCCCTCCTCAACAGAACGGCTAAATAGGTCAGCATTTACTCTTAATTTAAAGGCCGCACTTTGTGTCAAGCGGTCTCTGACTATCGGATCCTTCACTTTTTTAAGAATGGCCACAATGTCTTTTGCCAACTCTCCAACAACCAGATCTCCTCCTCCCTCTGAGGCATCAAATCCATAACCTTTGACCAAAAATTCTATGTAACAATCCAGAAGTTCATGCCGCTCAAGTTTGCTTAAAAACTCAGCGGTTTGGTTATTCAATTTTTTTGCAACTGAATCAGGATCGTCTTCCGCGTTCAGAAACAGTGCCTTGGCCTCTATACCCGAGTTTAGAAAGAGTGGAAAACATTTCCCAGCAGCATCTCTTCCTGCCTTATCACCATCGAAGAGCATTAATACTTTTTTGGCAATGTGAGACAAGCGTTCCACATGACCAAGGGTAAAGGCAGTGCCGCATGTGGCCACGACATTTCTTACACCCACCTGCCATAACCCTATCAAATCAAGATATCCCTCCACCACGTACACTTCCTTTTGAGCCCGAATTGATGGCATTGAATGTGGTAGCCCATATAGAGTCTTATGTTTTTCGTAAATTGGAGATTCGGGTGAGTTTATATACTTTGGAAGACTCGCATCCGCATTTTGATTAAGAGCTGGAATGCTTCGCCCCCCAAATCCAGCAATGTGACGCAAATCGCTTCGAATTGGAAAGATTAGTCGAGCACGAAATGTATCATAAAAATCACCCTTTTCACTTCGCCTGCATAAACCTGATTTTAGTATAAGATCTTCTGAAACCTTCTTCGATCGAAGAAATCGAAACAATAAATCTCGCCCTGGCGGAGCAAGTCCAATTCTAAATTCGTTTATTGTTTCCGAAAGCAGTCGCCTTTCCTTAAGATATTCAATTACCTCTTTTGGTGCATCTTTTAAATTCTTGAGAAAAAACGATTCTGCTAGGCTATTAAGTTTAAAGAGCTCCTTTTTTAAATTTCCACTGTTTGAGGAACTTATATTCTTCTCTCTTTTGATGTCTATTCCATAACGTGAGGCAAGTTCTTCTATTGCTTCAGGAAAGGAAACCCCCCTAAGTTCCATTAAGAAACTGATCACATTCCCAGAAACCCCACAACCAAAACAATGATAGGTGTTGTACTCTGGTCGTATATGAAATGACGGTGTCTTTTCTCCATGAAAGGGACAAAGAGCAACCAATCTATTTCCCTGCCGCTTTAATTCTAGATATTCAGAAGCTATGTCAACAATTTTTGCCTTAGTCTTGACCTCTTCTATGGTATCCGCCGAGATCATCGATCTTCCTGCATCAAGGGCTCAATAGAAAGAATTTCATACTCTTTTGTACCACCTGGAGCGTTTACACGTACCACATCTCCTTCCGCTTTGCCAATCAAGGCCTTGCCAAGTGGTGCTGCTAAAGAAAGCATTCCTGACTCGATGTCAGACTCATATTCCCCAACTATTGAAAGGGTTCTTTCTTCACCAGAATCCACATCTGCAATTTTAACAATCGTGCCAAACATTACTTTCCCAGTAAATGTGATCCTTGAGGCATCAATTGGCTCAGAAAGGGCTAGTTTCGACTCCAAATCCCTAATCTTTGCCTCTAAAAGACCGGATCTGTTCTTTGCGGCATCATAATCAGCATTCTCAGATAAATCGCCATGTCCTCTGGCAATTTCTATCGCCTTGGCTGCTTCAGGGCGTTGGGCCTTTAGACGTTGTAATTCCTCTTTTAAAGCAGCGTAGCCTTTTGGAGTGATTGGTTTCTTCATAATCTAACTTCACCAGAAAATGCCTTATGATACTCCTGAATCGCTCGAACTCCAAGAGTGCGATTCTCCTTTAATGTCTCGATAGATTGAACAGCGGCAGAGGCGGCTGCCAAGGTCGTATAAGTGGGCACTCTTAATTCGCTTGCAACAATGCGAATTGAGCGAGAATCAAGAAAGGTTCCTCCCTCTTCTGGTGTGTTTATAACCAATGAAATCTTGCCTTCTCCCAAAACATCCACAACATGGGGGGATCCCTCCCTAACCTTATTAATCTTCGTGATATTTATTCCTTTGGAGCTTAGAAATTCGCTAGTTCCTGCTGTACCCACTAACTTGAATCCAAGATTCAAAAGCTTTTGAGCAATTCTAACAACATCTTCTACCTTGTCGTCGTCTCTAACGCTTATGAAGGCGGTTCCTTCAGTTGGAAGCAAGGTTTGTGTGGCAGCTTGGGCCTTGGCAAAAGCACCCGCAAAACTTTCATGAATCCCCATCACTTCACCAGTTGATTTCATTTCGGGTCCAAGCAAAATGTCTACGCCGGGAAAGCGATTAAATGTAAATGCACACGCCTTTATCGCAAAATAAGGAAGACGCTTTTGCTCCTTTATTCCAAGCTCCTCAAGAGTTTGCCCTACCATTAACCTTGCTGCAATCTTAGCCCAGGGTATTCCCATAGCCTTACTGACAAAAGGCACTGTCCTTGATGCTCTAGGATTTGCTTCTAAAATAAAAACATCCTTGTTTTGCACGACAGCAAACTGCACATTAAGAAGACCCACTACTTTTAGCTCTAATGCTAATATTTTTGCCTGACGTTTCA
>JAAZON010000544.1 GCA_012797725.1 SAR324 cluster bacterium
AATGTCTCTATGCCATTCTTTATTTGACAGTAATTAGATACTATGAGTGCAATTGAACAGTCTCGAATCAATGTACCTGTGCCGAGAGTATCAGATGGTGAATTCGATGAATCCTCTGCGGGGATAGGCGGCCCTTATGAGAGCTGTGAGGAGCCAGATCCTGTCTGTCTTGAAGATCTCAATAACTTCTTTACGCGACTACCAGGTGGCGCTTATTGGAGAGCCCTGAAAGAGGGCAACAGAATTCTAAATTCACCACTGACACAAGTTTCATTAATCTCCAAAGAAATTCAGTATAGAGGAAATGGCGCGTCCTTAGAAAAGGCATTGAGAGGTTTCACCCTCAAGCGCATGAATCAAACAACACAGGAGTTTTATAGAGACATAGAACGAGGAGTTTCACATTGCAAAGTTGAGAATGAAAAATTAATTGAAGTCATTGAGCGGTTGAACAATGCCCATGATCAAATAGTCAGGAATCAAATCAAGCAAGAATTATTCGAACTTATTTTACCAATCTATAAGTATCTTCGCTCTGAGGGCTATTCGCATCAGGATCTCTGTGCTTAAAATAAGAGCAGCATCTCATGACCTTTACATCTTTAGCCCGAGATTCGTTCTGTTAATACTAAAGCAAATAATTTAATTTTCTTCTTCTTTGCCTTCTTCCTGATCCCGGAAGAGATCTACCCAGTAATCTGTAACTGAATCGAGTGAGCGTATGCCACTAAAAGCCGAAAGGAGTCTCCAAGTCGAAATTCCGGTAACTTCTCTCACTTCATGGAATTTTCTTATGAGAAAGGAGGCGAAAAGAAATCTAAGTATACCAGAAATTAAAAACAGCACCAAAAGCGGAGATGTTGGGTTCCAGTCAAGACCATAAAAAAAGCTATAATTTTCTGGTAAATGCTTAACGATCACTCCTCCAATCACTGCTCCAATAAGAATGAAAATACCTGTAATGAATGCCTGATATGCGGCACAACGGGCTCGTTTTGGAGGCGTCACAGCATCGAAGAGGAAGTTGCCTACGGCTATGTTAAATCCCGCCCAAAAGATTCCTGAATATACTTGCAATCCCGCCATATAAAAATAGTTATCTGATAAGAGCCAGAAGAAAGGAATGGAAGCTATTCCAAATGAACAAACCTTTAGAATCTTTCGGTTCCCATAGGAATCAGAAAGGCGTCCCCAACTTTTCATGCTTAAGAATTGAGAAATTGCTTGAGCTGCAATAATTCCTGTGAATTCTGTGTATGACAATTTTAAGTCATTTAACCAGTAGACTGAAAAATAAGGTCCCGCGATAGCCACGCTGAACTGCATGGTTGCTACAAAAAGAACAAATTTCGCAAAATTAGACTGTGGGATGCGAAGCACAAATTGCAAAAGTGAGAACTTGTTTTCCTCAGAAGAAGAGAAGGGTGGATCTTCATATTGCGCCAACCAATAGGCTGCAATAAGTCGGCTAATTCCAGCACCGAGAAAAATAACCAGGAAACCCCATCTGGCAAGGCCCAGATCCTTCGTGAAGTCGAGGATCTGTCCACAAATAATCAATGTGAGAAAGGAAATGAAGCCTAGCCATTGATTTCTTATACCGAAGAATTGCCCTCTCTCTTTCAGGGGAACAAGATCTCCAATCAGACTATTCCAGATAGGTGCAGACAGATTCAAGGTAACTTGATAAACAAGCGCTAGCACGATCAAGGCAAAAATGCTCTCAATTTGCGAACTCGCAGTAAACGATAACAATCCAATTGCCAGCCAAACCATGGCATTTGCTGATGCGGCACCAACAAGCAATGTTCGTCTGCTTGTAATACGATCGGAGAGCCATGCTCCGACAACTTGACTAAAGGCTCCTACGAACTGCGGCAAGGTCGCTAATAGACCTATCTGTAAGGTTGTGGCCCTGAGAAAAATGCCGAAGGGAATAAGGTAAGAATCTGCCGTGCCAGTCGTCACCGCCGAAGCCATTCCATCTCGAATCGACGCACGAAGTGATTTGCTTTCCTTTATAAAGCCTTCCTTTGCTCTACTAAAAAACATATTATATACAGCCTTGTAAAACTAAAACAGGGTTCATTTTGCAGACTTCAAACATGCAAGTCTGTCAATTCTTGAAACAACGAGTTTTCTAATTATTTCTGCTATTCCTTTGTTGCACAAGCTTTGAAGCTTCACATGGGCCGTGAAGTGTAACAGTAAATTTTAGAAAGCGCGAGAGTCAGTATTCTTTCTAAAACTCTTAAGCTTTTCAATGTTCAAATCGATATTTAAATTGGGCAATTTTTCAAACAGATAGTGGAGGGGGGCTTAATGCACCATCAGAAGTCCATTGATAAAAATATGCCAATATTGGTGGTTGATGATTTTTCAACCATGAGACGCATTGTCAAAACCTCTCTTAGCCAACTGTGCTTTGATAATGTTGCCGAAGCAGAAGATGGTGTAATCGCGTTAAATATGCTTAAGTTGTCCAAGTTTTCATTTATAATTTCCGACTGGAATATGCCCAATATGAGAGGCATTGATCTTTTGAAAGCAGTTAGAGCCGATGAAGAGCTAATGAGAATTCCCTTTGTTATGATTACCGCCGAATCCCAGCAGGGAAATATTATAGAAGCTGCGCAGGCAGGCGTCTC
>JAAZON010000545.1 GCA_012797725.1 SAR324 cluster bacterium
CGGGGCTATATAGGGATTGTCCAAAAGAACATAAGATCAGGGTGGCACCAATATTTCCCAGTATTCTTCCTTCCCCCCAAGAGCCTATTTTAGCATAGAGGCCCATAAAAATGGGTTATTTTAGGCAGGATTTTTTATGATATTTTTCCAATTCTTATGCACATTTTGGGAAAAACTCTCCATACCTGTATATAGAATTGCTTTATCTCAATTAAATCACATAAAAGAACAGGATTAAATGGGAAAATACCAAAGCCCCCAGATTGACACAGCAAAGCTTGAAGACAAACTGCCTGAGCAAAAGCATTTGAAGGCTGCTCAGCAGGAACTTGTCAAGCTTAGATCGCAGTTTTGCACCACCGTCGAGCAAAACGTGATAAATCATATGGCGATAAACTTCCTTCGCACAGAGCCTGGCCGAAATAAGTTGATTAATTGTGTTGTTGAAGCTTTCAAGAACGATAGAACATTACTCAACCTTTCTCTCTCCGATTTAAAAAAATACCTCAACTGGGCAAAGAAACTTGGTGAAATTGCTTCAGAGATGGAGAGTCTACGAATTAGTGGGGGCAAGAGGACTCTCGAGTACTTAACCATAAACCAATATCTGGCCCGCTTTAAAGAAAAGACCGAGCAAGATTATTACTTCAGTTTTCACAGCGTCACCGATGAAATGCTTGAAGCATATAATGGATATAATAATTGCATTTACACCGTTGGAAATAACGGCAGCACCAGTTTTGATAAATCAGGCTTAGATTCTCAATTCACTACTGCTGTGAGTAATATGGCATCCCGCCTCGGCACTAATCCTGACTGGATACTTAAAGTCATGGCATTTGAAACAGGCGGATCCTTCTCTACCTCTATTCGTAATCCAAGATCAGGTGCCACAGGTCTTATTCAATTTATGCCTAGCACGGCAAAAAGACTGGGCACGTCAACTTCAGCGCTTGCACAAATGAGCAAAATTGAACAACTCAAGTACGTCGAGCAATATTTTGCTCCATACGCCGGTAAAATGAACACTTTTGAGGACGTTTGCATGGCGGTCTTCTGGCCTGCTGCCATAGGAAAGGATCCAAACACCACACTGTTTGGAACAGGTACGAAAGCTTATGCGCAAAACCCACTGGATTCAAATCGTGATGGAAAAGTCACTGTAAAAGAATATGCAAATAGGGCTGTCTGACCGTTGTCTAAATTTTTCGTCTAGCAGGCCCCAATGATCACCTTTCGCACTTTAGGCTCTGCTACTCAGGACAGATTTTCTCCTCTCATACATCTTTCCTTAAATCCGTAAGCGAACGGACACCAAACAAGGATAGGTAAAAAAGCCCAATGCACGTTACTGAAACATACTGGCAAAGGTGTAATACCACTGAATATGCAGTAGCATGTGAAGCATCGATTTCAAAAACGCTTAGGGCTAAGATTGTGAAGTATTGAAAAACACCTATATTGCCTGGGCTATTTGGAATCAAAATACCAAGATTTAGCACTCCCAAAACAAAAAGCGCTTCTAAATATCCAAGTCTCAAATCAAATATTGCAAAACCATAACGGAACATCACAGCTTCCATGAACCATACAGCAAATGAAAGTGCCACAATGGACAAAAGCGCTGGAACATTTCTGCACCCTATCGCCGCTCCCTCCAGGACTCCCTCAATAAAAGTTCCAAGCCTCCCTTCCGGTACAAATCTCAGGCAAAAAGATCTAAAGAAGCCCGAAATCAAAAATATTATTAGTGCCACAGAAAACAAAGCGAGTCCTGTCCATCTTGCTTCCTCTGCCCATCCTGGCAAAGCAAGTTGGGTAGAACCAATAAACAACAGAATTACAATCACAAAGCCATCGAGCATGCGCTCAAAAACAATGCTTGAAAGAGTTGTACTGGTTCGAATTCCTTCAACCTTCCCTATTATATGGGCTCTCACCAATTCTCCAAGTCGAGCTGGTAAAATGTTATTTGCGGCATATCCAATCATCACACCGCCCATTGCCGCCTGCCATGATAAGGCTGGAAGCATTAGTTTGGAACGAAGCGCCCTTGGGAAGAATCCAAGCAGATAAATAATTACTAAAAGCAAAATATCAAGAATTGATACCTTAGCAAGCTGGGCTAGGAACGCCGCCCAATTAAGTTTCGAGATCACAAACGTAAGTGCCGCGACGCTAATTATCCAAATGCCATAGCGTCTAAGGAAATTGCTCATTTCGATAACTCTGAAACAATCTCCGCAGCGACTCGACGAGCTTCCTTGATGGCATAATTTGTCCCTCTATCTTCTGGATAGACTTGAGCCATTGTAGATAGCCAAAGGGAGTTAATAGGTGTTTTCTGTGCTGGGATTAGCTTTGAATAATGCTTAGTAACCAAGGGTTGACTGTAATGGGCTCGCCAAGTCGATGCACCAATAATCCAATCTTTCGAGAACTTGGGGAACATTTGCTTTAAATAAGGCAAGCAATATTCGAGATATTCTTCATCACTCATCGCAAAAAGCGGATCACTTGTTGGGAGATATTTTGAAATATAGGCGATATGTTCACCTCCATAGTTCTCTATATTGTCAAAATTGGTGTGTTCAATAATACCAACAAAAGGAAATGATGGATCTGCCACATTGAGCCAATATGTACTCGAAAGACTTTGCTTCAACCGAAGCACTACACATATATTACCCAAGAAACGCAATTGACTATGGAGCGCCTTGTAATCCTCTGGGAGAGCCGGTGTAATATTTAAAAACTCTGGAAGTGGAAGTGTCGCAAGTATCGCGTCAGCACCATGTTCCACTCCTAAAACCTTGACTGCATAAGCTTCACAACTCTTATTTACGCAAATCTCTTCTACTGGACTCGATTTATGAAGCACAACTCCCAGCTCATCTAGAGCTTTCTGCATGGCTTCAGTCAGAGCATTGAAACCTCCTTCCAAATATACAAGATTCTCCGAGCCCCCTTTGCCTCGGCTGCCCCCTCTCAACTTAACCTTATTCCAAAACCAAACTGCAGAGACCAGTTCAAAATCTGAGCCGAACTTGCCCTTGAGCAAAGGTCTCCAAATGACATTAAGACTCTTATTGCCTGCATGTTTTTGGATCCAATCTACTGCGCTAATGCCCTCTAGTCTGAACCAATCTTTTGTCCTTCGTGCTGCAAGCACCATTAAACCCGTACGAATTCTATCTATGAGAGGAATACCTCGGAATTTCAATAAATCTAATGGGCTAGTTAGCCTATAAATGCTATTTGCATAGAATAGGCCTGTATTTGAATTCAGACGTTTTATTTGATTTTGGAGCCCAAGTTCTTCAATAAATTTAAGTATTTCAAAATCCGAAGTGAACCAGTGGTGGTAAAACTTCTCAACGTATTTTCCAGTTTCAAATTCAAAACTTCCAGCCAGGCCTCCAATATCTCTATCTGCTTCAAATATTTCTACACTAACGCCAGCTCTCGCCAAATCTAAAGCAGCAGCAAGGCCTCCATAACCCGCTCCAATGACAATGACTTTTTTCTTCACATTTCTCATATCTAATCAGGCTTTATCCTCGACTTTCATCTCCGACAGAGGCTCTCCTTTTATCTTTTCTATAAAATATAAGGGTCTTTTCTGCCCTTGCTCAAATATGCGACCGATGTATTCGCCCATAATTCCGAGCACCATTAATTGAATACCACCTAGAAGCAGTATTGAAGCCATCATAGAAGTGTAGCCCGGTAGGTTTATATCCATAAATTTCAAAATAATGACAAGAACTATGTACGCAAATGCAAAAATAGACACTCCTGCTCCCATATAAGAGGCCAAATGAAGCGGAGCGTAAGAGAAGGAAGTAATAGCATCAAAGGCAAGCACAAGGGACTTTCGAACGGGGTATTTGGTTTCACCAGCAAAACGCTCAGGCCTTTCATAAAGGATTGGAGTCTGATGGAAACCTATCCAGGAAACCATGCCTCTAACAAATCTATGTTTCTCACGCAAAGAAAGAAGGGCATCCAAAGCTCTTCGATCGAGCAAACGAAAGTCTCCTGTATCTCTGGGAATATTCGTCTTGGTAATAGTCGAGATGATTCTGTAAAAACCAAAAGCAAGCAAACGCTTCATGAAGGATTCCCCTTGTCTTCGTGTTCGCTGTCCATAAACGACATCGTAGCCTTCTGACCATTTCTTCAACATATCACCAAGAAGTTCTGGGGGATCCTGAAGATCCGCATCAATAATCAGAATAACCTCACCCTTTGCTTGATCAAGTCCGCATGTAAGAGCAATTTGATGGCCATAGTTTCTCGAAAGACGAATAATTTTCACATTTCGATCATTACTCTGATGAGCCTGCATCAAATCCCATGTTCGATCTCGACTGCCATCATCAACCAAAATGATCTCGTATGGGATTGAAATAACTTCTAATACGCCTTTTAGCCTTTTCAACAACTCATCAAGGACTTCTTCTTCATTATAGCAAGGCACAACAACCGAAATGCTTTTTGGCGCTTCCGACCTACGTTCTAAACCAGGAATTTGTTGTGCATCCATATTACAGCTTCAACTTTTTAAACAAAAATTCTGGGATATGCTTAATGATGAACATAATGTATTGCCAAAACCAGGGAGTATAAAGGATGTTTTTTTCTTTCTGTATGGCCCCAAAAATATCTCTTGCAACTCTTTCTGGCCCCACATAAAGCAGTCCCTGCTTAAGATGCGCTGTCATGGGTGTAGATACAAAACCGGGTTTGACCGTCAGAACATGTACACCTTTGGCCGAGAGGCGATTTCTAAGTCCACTTAAGAATATGCTTAGGGCCCCCTTCGCCGCCCCATATACATAATTGCTTTGCCGCCCTCTGTCTCCAGCAGGAGAGCTAATGACAACAATACAACCTTTGCGCGCTTCTTCCATTTTATTGCTGATAAGTGTGAGTAGAGAAATAACACTCAGACAATTCAGTTTAAATTCCCTTTCAGTATTCTCATAAAGTGCTTCGCATCTTTTTTGATCGGGAAGTGAGCCATATCCAATAAAGGCCACGTCCAGATCCCCCAAGGAAGCCAAGGCATTTTTAAGCATTTGTGCATGAGAAGAAAACTCTAGGGCATCAAATTTCGCTGTTATGACTTTTGAAGCACCTCGCACTCTTAAATCCTGTGCAAGAGCATCTAGTTTGTCAGTGTTTAAACCTGTCAAATATAATTCGGCTTGAGCTGCCGCAAATAACTTCGCGGTCTCACCCACTATTGCCGAGTCTGCACCCACTATCAATACTCGCTTCATGGATTAACTCCTTGTAACTCTGCGCCAAAAACTTGATGAAAACTTCGGATCAATAAACTTTGAAAATTCTTCTGCTCTTGGATACGAAACTCTAAATGTCTTGGGTGACATCCGAGCATCTTTTGCTGCATAAATCGCACCTTTCACAGAACAGACAACTTGATCCAATCTGTCCATAAGCTCTAAAGTTGGGGGGCCATCATTTGGAAAATCAAGAGCCAGGGTGACACCCTTCCGTGGGAATGACATCAGCCCAGGAGATGGAATATCGCCAAAAGTTTTCAGTACTGCCAAAAATGATCCTTTACCTGAGTCGGCAATCAGCTTAAAGATTTCCTCGATCGCGCCACTGCCTTGACCATAGGGAACCACGCATTGCCACTGAAAAAAGCCTCGTTTCCCATACATGCGGTTCCACTCCAGCATGGCATCAAGTGGATAAAAGAAAGGCTCATAATGAACTGTCTTCTTGATTTCCCTTTTCCTCTGCTTTCCGTAATAGGCGCAATTAAAGGCTCTTATCGTAAAATTATTAAGCAATGCAGATGGAGCCTCGAAGGGAAAGGTCAGACTTAAAGAACGGTGAGGTTTCAAAAGGAGAGGATCGATTTCATTATTTGTGTTACCTCGCATAAAGAGCCCACGGCCGAGCGAATCTCCTTTTGCAAGACAATCAACCCATGAGACACTGAATTCATATTTCTTTTCAGACTCTTCAGATAGTTCAAAGAATTCCTTCAAGTTCGTAAATTTTACAGTCTCAGAATCAATTAATGGGTTTTTTATTGCCTTTAACTTGATTTCTGCCCACGTAATCAAGCCCGTAAGGCCCATTCCTCCGATAGTAGCATTAAAAAGATCCGAATTTTGATTAGGTGAACATTCCAAATGCTTATTATCTGAACGAAGCAATCCAAAGCGAAGCACATGCTGCCCAAAGGCACCGGCACAATGATGGTTCTTTCCATGCACGTCATTTGCAATGGCTCCTCCTACAGTCACAAAGCGTGTTCCAGGGGTCACGGGCAAGAACCAGCCCCTTGGCACAAAGACTCTCAATATCTCATCTAGGCTAATGCCTGCTTCACAGCGTAACAGTCCTGTTTGTTGATCAAAATCGAGAAGATATGAAAGAGGCCCTGTATCAAGTAATACATTCTGGTGATTAAGACAGCTATCGCCATAACTCCTACCCAAGCCAAAGGGAAGCATTGTCTGCCCAGATTGAAGAACTGGAAGCTCGGTTCTTGAGGATACTGGGATAACAGTATGTCGTTCTTTGGGGTAGCGTCCCCACGATTCGAATCTTTTCTTCATAGCTTGGGATACTACCCTAAAAGTGTGAAGATTTACAGCCCCTTAGTTAAGTTGGATTTCTCTCATTCTAAGAGTAATTCAACCAAAAATTCTCATGTTCAAGATCGTTTGAACAATGTTCCGTATAATTCAAGTCGCTTAGAGTAGTGCGATAAAAGGAATCTCCATCTCTTGCTCATGCAATCCTCCATGCACACCTCGGTGATGGCATCCATAGCGTCCATTTTCATGCCATCCTACACACTTCATTTCATTGGGAAGTACCAATATATTACCCACATTTCGGAGGAATATATCCGAACAATCTTGCTTGCCGAAAAAACCTTCTTCTATTAGATCGCTTGTCTTTATTACGAGGGCCTCTTCCCCAAGTTTGCTTTTTAATATCTCAGATGCTTGATCCAAATATTCGGGTTTTACATGCAAGAAAAGGTCTCTTTCCCCTCCACAGGGAACCAACAATTTTCCTTGTTTGTTTCTAACAAGCCAGGTCGAAAGTTCTGGTAGACGTTTATCGATGTAAATCGTTTCTTTGGGATCCACATCTATTTGCCCATGATCAGCCGTGATTAGAATTAGTGTGTCATCTGACATCCTTCGGATCTTAACGAGGAAACCCTCAAGCGCATTGAGAAATGCATCAATCTCCTTTCGATTTTCTGCAGATGATGGCCCAAATTCATGCGATACTGAGTCAATACCTGGGTAATAAAAGCTTATAAAACTCATGTCTTTTATCTGTTCATTGAGTTCAGCAAGATTATCTAGACCATCTTTAAGCTTCTTATAAGCAATAGGTGTGGCATGTTCGCAGACTCTTTTATTGTATGAGCTGTTTACAAAATCTTCAGGGCAATAATAAGCAGTTAATATCCCCTTCTTTTCCAAACGTTCAAGGAATCGCCCCTCAGGAAGCACTTTTTCCGGCAGTATTCCCGCTTCTTTGAGAGTTTCGGGACGATTGCTCTCAGCGACTGCATCATCGCCATAGCTAAACATCAGGGCACAAATGACTTCATCAACGCGTTTTTCATAATAAGTCCATTCATAAACTCCATGCTGACCTACCTCCTCTCCTGTATAAAGTGTAGTAACATGCGCCGCTGTGGTGGATGGAAACTGAGATAATAATTTTATGCAAGAACTATCATTAATGAGAGAATTTAAGAATAAAGATCTATCTCTATGTCGTTCCATTAGATGAAAACCAAATGCATCGACTAAAATGAGTATTATTTTTTTTCTTTCTTTAAGAAGACTTTCAATTCCATTCCGAGATTGAGGTGTTTGTGATTTTAAAAATAGTCCTTCAATTGAAGAGGGTATTGCAGAGAAGCAAAAGTTGTCATAACAAGGCCTCCGAAAGCACTTGCTAAATTGTATGTGCCCGCAAGTTCTATCCATAAACTCTAAATTCTCGACAATGGCCCTAGATAGAGATTTTACAAAATGGCGTGCCCGGCGGGATTCGAACCTGCGACCTTCAACTTCGGAGGCTGACGCTCTATCCAGCTGAGCTACGAGCACGCAAATAAGGCAAATCCTTGAAACTTATTTGCTTAGCTTAGCCTGAAGGTGGCTTGAAATACAATATTTAGGTTTGAAACGTTTTTCCAGATAAAAACTCGCTTATTCTAACAAACCGGAAATTAGTTACACCACTCTTGCAATGTGATAACTCTCTCAAAGCACTCTGCCTCATTTAGATTTTTTTCATGATTCTAAAAACCCAAAGAGTCTTTTTCGCAGTTTTATTACTTGTTCCGTGCATTGTTCGGTCCGGCCTAAGTGAAGCCCTTCAGGAAATAATAATAATAGGAATAATTATTCCTTCAACCGGTGCGGCTACTAAAGCAGGAGATATAGTAAAGAATGGCGCTGAATTAGCAATTAAGAATTTTAAGTCATTTGATGTGGCATCAGACAAAACATGCAGTAGTTTCGGCAAGAGGTTTAAACTCCTCATTGAAGACACTGCTTCTGAGACAAAAAATGCCGTAGCAGCATTTAATAAACTTTATGCAAATGATGGCTACGCTTTTTCCTAACAACAATTAGCAGTGCAGTAATGGCTTTGACGCCTCTTGCTGAAGCAAGAAAAGCCTCGCTTTTTGCAGATGTTGCACATCCTGAGATGACAAGAGATCCTTGCTTCATCTTGCGGCATTTAAATCTTGCAGATCTTGATGCGCAAAGCATGTCCGGGAAGGCTAAAAAAAAAGCTCACCAAAAAATGTGGGGATATTTTATCAAGAGGACAATTGGGAAATCATATATGAAAAAGCTTTGCGAGGACTTCTTGAAAACAGAGGCGTTAAGGTTTCTTCTAAGTCTAGAATCCCACAGGACCCTGACCTTGAGATTTTTCTTACAAAATTACATCTTTTATCACTTGATTCGATAGTCATAGTGCTGTTTGGAGTTACCGCAGGAGAAGCTATCAAGAGAGTTAACCAACTTGGCTTTTCGGGTGAGATCTTTGCTCCAAACGGCTTTGCTTTAAGTCCTGATGCAATAAAGGTTGCCGGCTCTTATGAAGAAGGAATATGGTATCAGACATATTCTGAAAGCTTAGACCATAGTCGCGCATATGAATATGTTTTCGGAAATGAAGCTCCACTGCTTGGCACCATGTCTTATACTAATCTGAAGATTCTGGCCCATGCAGTTGACAAAACTTCGAGTCTTGATCCTGAGATTATCGTTAAATATTTATAATCACTTAGGCATTTTGAAGGCCGTTATGAGACTCCAAGGATCAACTCTCAAGGCGATATTATTATCAAGACACACTTGAAGCGCTTCAGTCAAGAAAGCCGCTGATTTCCATCTCCTTAAAGTAGCTTGAGCGTACTAGATATTTTCTATACAGATCTTCTAAACTTCTATTGATTTTTAACTAAGGAAGCACTGCTGTCAGATATTTTCCATCTATGCTTCTGGCACTTCAAAATTCCAAGGTACTTTTCTAGTGTCTGTTCGAGCCTCACTTAGATCTTCTGGAAGACTACTATGTCCATTGGTGTTGTCTGATAGACTTCTTAAGATTCGAACAGAAGTCCCTTGTCCATTATTACTAATATGGACTTCATCAGCCCCACTACATGCCATAAGCAACCCCCCTCCAAGAGAACCTTTGTTATTATGAGGGTCTATAGGTCCTTCCTCAGAATGAAAAGGAATCAAATTCCTAATACTTTTTATTCCCCTACCAAAATCGGCAATTTCGAAAATAAAAACCCTAGTATTAACTTGAGGGCGCATTAAAACATAAGACTCTATCTGTACATAAATTGGATCACCCTTTGCGTACGCATGTTTGTACACATTCGTTAATACTTCTGCAAAGGCTATTTCCAGTGACGATCTCCTGACATCTTCCACGCCTATTTGCTCGAGCAATAACCGAAAGTTGTGCCGAATTTCTCTTAATCTTAATTCTGAATCTAATATGACTTTGTAGGGATGTTCTCCATCAGCAATGCAAACAGGTTCAGCGTCATCGGGTATTCTTTTTAGTGATTCACGTACATAAAGATTTCGAGGATGATGTATCTTTGGCATTACCAAGTACTTCAAGCCTTCCCCATGGTTGATGTAGCCATCGCTTGCAATCGTAACCATTGCCGAATTCTTCGTAATCTTTAAAAGGATAGGTAATACGTTAACATAACCCTATCACTAGCTCAATATATCAATGACCAATTAACTTAGCATATTTGTGAGGTCTTAATAAATTTCTTTGCAAATGGCGGAATTACAAATGAGGCCTTGTGCATCTCCAGTGAATAATATTTAAGATCCGAAACCAAGCGCTTCGGGTCAGGGCTACAACTATAGGGATTTACTTGATCGGACAAGAATGTGAAACCAATAATTCCCGAAGGATAAGTTGGAATTGAAATCCAATAGTAACCGTATTCCCTAAACACCTCAGGAATAAATTCGTACAACGCACTTATGGTTTCTTTGTGATATTGAAAGCTCTCCGCCTGTGTAACTGCAATTCCTCCTGGTTTCAAGGCTTTTTTGATTGAGGTATAGAAATCCTTGGCAAACAAGACCGCCCCTGGGCCTACTGGATCTGTAGAATCAACCAAGATGACATCAAACGATTCACTGTGATCTCTAATAAATTTCGCTCCGTCAGAATGAAAAACTCTCACACGACAATCCGAAAATGAACATGCGAGCTGTGGAAAGTATTCTTTGGACATTTCTGTTACTTTTTCATCTATGTCACAAACTATGGCTTCTTTAACAGAAGCATGCTTAAGCACTTCTCGCAACGCGCCTCCGTCCCCTCCTCCCACAATTAAAACCTTTTCTGGCTTAGGATGACTCATCATGGGCACGTGCGCAATCATTTCGTGATAGCAGAACTCATCTCGATCCGTGAACATTATGACACCATCAAGCAGAAACATTCGCCCAAATGATTGAGTTTCTACTATCTCAAGTCTTTGATATTTAGTTTGGAAACTCTCCAGCACTTTGTTGACTCTTACTTTCAGAGCCCGCCCTTCTTTGAGTTCTAATTCTTCATCAAGCCAAAGTTCCATTTCCTGTTCCTTTCGAATTTTTTTTGATCAGTCTTATATCCGATACAATTTTCTTATTCAAGAAAACAATCCAAAGCTGTTTTTTAGTCAAAGAGCACGTTGTTTTATCATTTTTAAACTCTTTCCACTGATAAAAAGCTCCTAAACAAATACTACTAGAGATTTCCTACTCTTTTTGTCCTATATTTGACCTTATTAAGAATCTTTTTGCGATTACCTCGAAAATGATTAATGCCTGCAAAGTTATTTGGATTTTTGATCATGAACACTGAAGCCTTGCTTAAAA